>CAVHZK010000118.1:5902-13067 GCA_963640215.1 bacterium
AAATGTTTTGAAGCTGGCGTGGGAGTATGACGCGGAGGAATATGCTTAAGCGTAATTATCAGCAGGAGCTTGATAAAATTATAGCGGAATACGAGCATGAGGGCATCAGACCAAGACTACTTATGCACAGCTGCTGTGCACCATGTTCTTCCTATGTCATGGAGTATCTGAGGGAGCATTTCGAGCTGACCATGTTCTTCTATAATCCCAACATGGATACGCGGGAGGAATACGAAAGAAGAGCAGCAGAGCTTGTGAGACTCATAGGCGAGATGAACGCTCACTGTCCGTCGCATAAGATATCATATCTTATAGATGCTTACGACCCGGAGAGCTTCGAGGAGATAGCAAGAGGACATGAGCAGGATCCTGAGAGGGGAGAGCGTTGCTTACGCTGCTACAGACTGAGGCTTAAGAGGACGGCAGAGTATATGGCAGAGTATAATCGCAGATGGTTAAGCCTGCCAGATGACACTCAGCGTCCCTTTGATTTCTTTGCCACAACGCTTACACTTAGCCCGTTAAAGAGTGCCGAGGCGCTCAATGATATAGCGGAGCAGCTTGCCATAGAGCAGCACATAAGGGCGTTGCCCACAGACTTTAAGAAGAAGGACGGATATAAGTGCAGTATAGAGCTGTCGCATATATACGGACTGTACAGACAAAATTACTGCGGCTGTCGCTATTCCAAGGCGGAGGCTGCACGAAGAGAGGTATAGATATGAGTGAATGTTCATCGGATTGCAGTTCGTGCTCTGCAGATTGTGCGTCCAAGCAGCAGGATTTTGCGGCACAGCTTGCGGATGGTTCCAAGGTTAAGCATGTATATGCCGTGATGAGCGGCAAGGGCGGAGTAGGTAAGTCGCTGGTGACCTCGCTATTGGCGTCTGCATGTGCAGCACAGGGACATCGCACTGCCATATTGGATGCAGATATAACGGGACCATCCATCCCGAGAGCCTTTAATATCAAGAGAGAGGAGCTCATGGTTACAGGTGCGGACGACGAGACTGCACTCTTGGTGCCGCCGGTAAGCTCCAATGGCATACGTATTATATCCGCCAATCTCTTAGTTGAGCATGAGGACGACCCGATAGTATGGCGCGGCTCACTCATAGCATCTGCGGTCAAGCAGTTCTATTCGGAGGTATTCTGGGACGACATAGAGTATATGTTTGTCGATATGCCGCCCGGAACAGGAGATGTGCCGTTGACAGTCTTCCAGTCACTGCCTGTGGAGGGTATAATCATGGTGACAAGTCCGCAGGAGCTCGTATCCATGATAGTGGGCAAGGCTGTCAATATGGCCAAGCAGATGAATATACCGATTATAGGCGTAGTCGAAAATATGTCGTATTTTGAGTGCCCGGATAACGGCAAGAGATACAATATATTCGGCGAGAGTCATATAGATGAGATAGCGACAGAGCACGGCATAAAGGTACTGGCGAAGCTTCCGATAGATCCGAACACGGCTAAGCTTGTGGATGAGGGACGCGCAGCAGAGCTGGATGTATCAGTAATGGATGATGCGCTTAAGACTATAACTGCGCTTGCGTCGTTCAAGGCTTAAGGGTAACAGGCGAAATGAAAATGAGACTGCGGATATAAGTGTTGTGTGAACAGCAGGATGCATGAGACAACATTTAAGCTATCTTTAGAGACATATAATTTCGCTGCGACACAAAGTGACAGTGTCAGGAGCTGTATTAGGAAGGCTAGACATGAAGAAAATACTTGTTGCAGGCGGTGCCGGATACATAGGCTCGCATATATGCGTGGAGCTTATAGAGGCGGGATATGAGCCGTTTGTGATAGACAATCTCTATAATTCCTCGGAGCTCTCGCTTAAGAGAGTGGCTGAGATTACAGGTAAGCCGGTAAAGTTCTATAGGGCTGATTTCTTAAACGAGGAGAAAATAGCCGGGATATTCGACGCAGAGCTGCCGGAGGCGGTTATCATGTGCGCAGGATATAAGGCTGTGGGAGAGTCTGTCGCAAAGCCCCTTGAGTATTATTACAATAATTTAGCAAGTCTTATGCTGCTCTGCGACGTGATGCGCAGGAAGGGCTGCAGAAATATCATATTTTCATCGTCTGCTACGGTCTACGGAGAGCCTGAGAGCATGCCTATTACTGAGGATTGTCCCAAGGGCAGGACGACCAATCCCTACGGCACGACCAAGAGCATGATAGAGGACATACTTATAGATGTTAATAAGGCTGCCCCTGATTTCAATGTTGTACTGCTGAGGTATTTTAACCCGATAGGGGCGCATAGCTCCGGGCTCATAGGCGAGGATCCGAGCGGCATACCCAATAATCTGGTGCCATATATAGCTCAGGTTGCCATTGGTAAGCGTGAGGCTGTGCATGTATTCGGTGATGATTATGATACTCCGGACGGAACGGGCGTAAGGGATTATATACATGTAACGGACCTTGCCAAGGGACATGTGGCAGCCATAAGGAAGCTGGAGCAGTCATCAGGACTCTTCATCTACAATCTCGGCACAGGGCACGGGTATTCCGTGCTGGATGTGATACATGCCTATGAGGAGGCTTGCGGAAAGCAGATTAAGTATGTCATTGACCCGCGCAGAGAAGGGGATATAGCCTGCTGCTATTGCGACCCGACCAAGGCAGAGCAGGAGTTAGGCTGGAAGGCCAAGCTTGGTATATATGAGATGTGCCGCGATTCCTACAGGTGGCAGAGCATGAATCCGGACGGATACGGCGACAGCCCGCACGCTCAGATATGCCTGTCGTAGACTATGTGCCGTGTACGTGCCAGCACGTAGCAATCCGTAGTTTTATCACATGTGGCACCTGCCAGCACGCAGGCATGGTTGTTTGGTTACAACTGATACCAAGGGCATAGCTTGTCGGAAGCCTTGGAGCTTTTGAGTCGACATTACGTTACGCGGCACTTGCAAATATGCAGGCACGATATTTACATACATCACAAAGGGGAAAAACATGACCTATCAAGAGCTGTTAGAGAACGCAAGAAAGAGTATAGGACCGTATTGCAAGGCCTGTCCTGTCTGTGACGGCAGAGCCTGCGGCAACAAGATACCGGGTCCGGGAGCCAAGGGAGTAGGAGACACAGCCATAAGGAATTATGGCGCGTGGAAGCGTGTACGCCTGAATATGGACACACTCACGGAAAATAAGACTCCGGATACCTCCTTTGATTTCTTTGGACTGAAGCTTAAGCTGCCTGTGCTGGCGGGACCTGTCGGAGCTGTCAAGCTGCACTACGGACAGGATCTCACGGATACAGAGTATAATGACATAATGATAGATGCCTGCTGCAAGGCGGGTATACTCGCCATGACCGGAGACGGTGTGGATCCTGTTATGATGCAGGAAGCGTGCAAGTCTATCAAGGCACACGGAGGAAAGGGAGTACCGACGGTTAAGCCGTGGGATGCAGATACTCTGAAGGATAAGTTTGCACAGGTCAGAGACTCAGATTCGGTTGCCTTTGCCATGGATGTAGATGCGGCAGGATTGCCTTTCCTGCAGAATCTGAAAGCCCCTGCAGGCTCCAAGACCGTAGGAGAGCTAAGAGAGATAGTCGAGGCTGTGGACAAGCCCTTCATAGCTAAGGGCATAATGACAGTAAAGGGCGCGTTGAAGGCGCTTGAGGCAGGTGCTGCCGGCATAGTAGTATCCAATCACGGCGGACGCGTGCTCGACCAGTGCCCGTCTACTGCGGAGGTGCTCACGGATATCGCCGATGCGGTAGCAGGCCGGATGATGATACTTGTAGACGGCGGCATACGTAGCGGCACGGATATATATAAGGCGCTGGCTATGGGTGCTGATGCCGTGATCATAGCTCGTCCCTATGTGACGGCTATGTACGGAGGCAGAGCCGAGGGCATAGAGCTTATTACTGAGCGCTTTAGGACAGAGCTTGCCGATACTATGCGTATGTGCGGTACAGCGAGCCTTAAGGATATATGCAGGGACAATGTGCTTATCCCAGGCAAAAGCCTATGATGATATGATCACCAAGCTGTCGTGAGAGCAAGCTGGTTAAGGCTTGAGCTTTTGACACTGGCACCATATTATGATATTGTGGTCAAAAGGTATTTTGACTTTAAGCATCGTAGATAACGGAGGCATTTATGTTAACAAAGAAAGCAAACCTGGAAACCGTAGAGAAGAAGAGTGTATATGACGGCAAGAATCATATATTTTCAAGCACCCTGATTGAGCTTCCAGATTGGAAGGGCGCAGGCAGGGCATTCCACAAGGTTGTTATCCCGCCGCAGGGAGAGGTAGGCTACCATGTACACGAGGGAGACTCAGAGTCATACTATGTGCTCAGTGGCAGCGGCGTATATAACGACAACGGCACCAAGACCAAGCTCAGCGAGGGCGACCTGTCCTTCACACCGGATGGCTGCGGTCACGGCATCTACAATGATACCGATAAGGATCTTGTACTGCTTGCCTGCATACTCTATAACTTCAAGAAGGGTGAGGATATCACAGGCTTAAGGAAGATAAGACGCGCAGGAAGCTTTACACGCAAGGAACTTCACGCACCGTTTGACGGCAAGGGAGATTTCTATGGTTTCCTGCTTATGGAGGGCGATGAATTTACAGGTGCAGCAAGGGTATACAATATGATGCACATGCTGCCTGATTGCAAGCTGGGCTACCATCCGCATGACGGAGAGACGGAAGTCTTCTACATCGTCAGCGGCAAGGGTATCTTCACGGACGATGACAAGGAATTTGACGTGGAGGCAGGAGATGTGCTGCTCACCGGCACAGGTCATGGTCATGCCTTAGAGAATAAGGGCAACGAGGAGCTGGTATATGCCGCTCTGATATATTACGATAAGGACTGAGACGTTTTTAGAACTGAGAGCTTAGAATCTAGAGTTTAGAATTTAGAGCTTAGAATAGAGGCTGCAAGCGGCGAAAGCCGTTTGCAGCCTTTTATAGTAGTCTTTTGTATCAGAAGCCGTATGCCAGTGCACCACCGTCAACCGCGAAATCCTGACCGGTGATGTACTTTGCACCGTCGCCTATTAGGAACTTGGCCATAGCGCCGAGATCCTTGGTGTCTCCAAATGCGTGCACAGGCATCCTGCCGAGTATGGCAGCCTTGCGCTCGGGTGTCATAACCTGCTTACTCATCTCGCTCGGGAACCAGCCGGGTGCGATGCTGTTGACACAGATATTGTCATTGGCCCACTCGACTGACAGACCGCGTGTCAGACCACATACAGCGGACTTGGCTACACAGTAGGGCACGACCTCGGAGAAACCAAGATGAGCAGCCATGCTGCTGATATTTACTATACGACCCTTGTGAGGGCTCGCCTTCAGATACGGATAGCATATCTGACTTAATGCAAATAAGCTCGTAACGTCAACATCCAAGA
The DNA here is from genome assembly GCA_963640215.1 of bacterium. GTDB lineage: Bacteria > Bacillota > Clostridia > Lachnospirales > Lachnospiraceae > Avilachnospira. Next base: position 11,314 of record CAVHZK010000118.1, read on the forward strand.
TGTGCTTAAAGTCCTCCATCGGGAAGACCTCGGCGCGTACCTTCTTGGTGATGCCGGCATTATTTACTATAAAATCAAGTCCTGATTTGCCAGCAATCTCATCGACTATAGCCTTGGTTGCATCATAGTCGGTCACGTCACCCTTAACATGGATAACTCCCTCGGCAGACGGAGCTACGCCTTCCTTTTCCTTGCCGGTACGGCTGATAACATATACAGTGGCGCCGCTCTCAGCTAAGACATTGGCGATGGCATATCCGATGCCGCTGCTTCCGCCCGTAACTATACCTGTGCGTGATTCCAATTCCTTCATAACTAAAATCCACCTCTTTTGTATAATGCTCAATAATTTTCTGACTGTGCTTTGGCTTACAATTCCTGACAGCGGTAGCTGTGGCAGTTGGCATTGATAAGCTCCCAGTCAAGCTCTGCACCTACGCCGGGCTTGTTCGGTACATATATATATCCGTCGGATATGGGGAGATCGCCCTTCATGGGCAGCCTGTAATTGTCCTCGGGAACGAAATACTCGAAATACTTGCAGTTGCGTATGCTGCAGCTTACATGCACATTGGCAAGATCCATGTAATTCATCGTAGTTGTGTGAATCTCGCAGTTCAAGCCAAATGCATCAGCCATGTGCGCTATCTTGAGTGTGCCGGTAACTCCGTCCTTCCAGCTTACGTCGGCGCGGACTATATCAGCCGCGTGTTGGGATACGCTCTGAGCAACTCCCCAGTGACAGCCTCTCGTGGTTTCGGTCGCTGCGATCGGGATATCTACGGTACGGCAGAGCTCGGTGTATTTGTATAATTCAAAATCACGGAAGGGCTCCTCAAACCACTCATAATTAAGACGCTCAAGCTGACGAGCCACGCGTACGGCTTCATCTATGGTATATTCGCCTACCGGGTCACTCATCAGCGTGTAATCAGGGCCGACCGCCTCTCTTATGGCCTCATGTACCTTTAAGTCAAACTCTACAGGTCCGCCGGGATGCGCCTTGTATCCGAGTATGCCCTTGCTCTTGTAATACAGAGCCTCGTCTACATATTCCTGCACGGTTGAATGGAAATTGCCGCTCGCGTATACCGGAAGCTTATCACGATATGCGCCTATATATTTATAGAGCGGCAGGCCGGCAGCCTTGGCGCACATGTCCCAGAGAGCAACGTCCACAGGACCCGGCAGAAATACGGGGAAGAAGGCCTCATGGCGGTCAACATTCCACAGCTCGTAGAATATAGCCTCGTGGTCATGCGGGTCGCGTCCAAGCACTACGGGTGCGATACTATCGTGCAGGTAGCTCTCAGTGACACCGCCGCTGCGTGCTGCCATACAGGTAGCAATACCCTCTGTTCCGTCATCGGCAGTCAGCTTGATAGCAAAGACATCCCAGCCCATCTTGGCACCGCCCTGCCGCTTTTCATCAAACAGGCACTCGCCTCGTGTTACCCACCAGGTTTCAAATTTTGTAATTACCATATTTTCCTCCCAAGGAAAACAAAAACCGTAGTTTTATGTTAGGTTGAGCTTGCGTGCAAGCACGCAGCCTGCTTTTGTATCCGTCAACACTTTTAGAGTGTAGAAAAAGTACGGATTGCTGCGTGCTTACGCACTCTCGCAATCCTCAAATGACGAGCTCCACTTCGTTTCGCTCGTGACGCGGCATTCGTCATAAGCCTGAGCAAGCTCCGGCTTCTTCCTCATTGCTCGCGCATATTCATACCCGCTCAGTTTTCTTACGAAAACTG
>CAVHZK010000119.1:0-2915 GCA_963640215.1 bacterium
GATTGACCAATGATGCGATATCAAGTACATAGAACCGTATTGCATTACCTATATAAGCGGCTTCACTGTCGTTTAAGTATAGGACCAGAAACCTTCTTTATACAGTTCGGCAGGGACAAGGCTGATTAACATATGGCCTATCCCTGCCGAACCTTTCTGCGTACGTGTAATAATATGACACACCTACGGATTGCTACGTGCTGCGCACTCTCGCAATCCATAGGTGCGCATCTAATAATATGACACACCTACGGATTGCTACGCGCTGTCGCGCTCTCGCAATCCATAGGTGCGCATCTAAAAGAATATGACACACCTACGGATTGCTACGCGCTGTCGCGCTCTCGCAATCCATAGGTGCGCATCTAAAAGAATATGACACACCTACGGATTGCTACGCGCTGTCGCGCTCTCGCAATCCATAGGTGCGCATCTAAAAGAATATGACACACCTACGGATTGCTACGCGCTGTCGCGCTCTCGCAATCCATAGGTGCGCATCTAAAAGAATATGACACACCTACGGATTGCTACGCGCTGTCGCGCTCTCGCAATCCATAGGTGCGCATCTAAAAGAATATGACACACCTACGGATTGCTACGCGCTGTCGCGCTCTCGCAATCCATAGGTGCGCATCTAAAATAATATGACACACCTACGGATTGCTACGCGCTAACGCGCTCTCGCAATCCTCAAAACATTCGTAATCCGCGCATTTTCCTTCGGAAAATGGCTACTTACTCATGTTTTGGCGGGTCACAAGAGAAAAAGCCCTTGCAAGCAAGCTTGCAGGAGCTTTTTTCTCTCGTTCCCCTGGTGTGTCATATCTTCAGTGTTTTGAAGAACTCTGTCGGGGCGCCGTAGAGGTTGTAGGGGGTCACCTGATATACGTAGTAGTTCAGCCAATTGGTGTATATGTTGTTGGCGTGGGAGCGCCAGCTGAGTATGGGCTTGTTGGACGGGTCGTCGTCGGGATAATAATTGACTGGAATGTGTATGGGCAGTTCCTTGGCGAGGTCGCGCTTATATTCCTGGTCCAGAGTCATGCGGTCATACTCGGGATGTCCCATCATATATAGCTCGCGTCCGTTATCTGCCATGACGAGGAATGCTCCGGCCTCATCTGATTCTGCAAGGATAGTGAGACGCTTGTCTGCGCGTATCTCCTCGATATGCACGTCTGTATGACGTGAGTGTGGCATCATAAATTCATCGTCAAAGCCGCGTACTATGGGCACACGGCGATTTTTTACCTTGTGGCGATATACGCCGAAGAGCTTCTCCGGCAGGAGATACTTATTGATGCCATAGTGATGATAGAGCCCCGCCTGAGCGCCCCAGCACAGATGCAGAGTGCTGGTGACATGAGTACGGGACCAATCCATTATCTCTACCATCTCGTCCCAGAAATCAACCTCCTCGAAGTCCATGAGCTCTATGGGCGTACCAGTGATGATGAGTCCGTCAAAGCGACTGTCTCGTATATCCGAGAAGGACTGGTAAAACCTGTTCAGATGGCTTGCCGGTGTGTTCTTGGAATTGTGAGTCGATACCGTGATGAAGCTGACATCAACCTGCAGGGGAGTATTGGACATGGAGCGAAGTATGTCCAGCTCTGTAGCTTCCTTGAGCGGCATCAGATTGAGCAGACCTATCTTAAGCGGTCTGATGTCCTGATGGGTAGCTCTTGTCTCGTCCATCACGAATATATTTTCATGTTCCAAGATCTCCTTGGCTGGTAGATCGTTCTGTACGCGTATCGGCATGTGCGCCTCCTAAGTGTTGAATTGTGCAAAGCTTGTACTGCAAATGTGCTTGCGTGCAAGCTTTGTCACTTTGACCTCTGGTTTTATCAAATTATGTAACTGTTCAGCACCACACAAGCCACACAAGCATAAGCGATGCGCTTGTGTGGCGGTTCAAAGGCGCGATGCGCCTTGCCCACCACCCCCCAAAATTAATGCTTCCCCGAGCAAGTTCTGTGAGGCATTTATTTTTTGGGGGTGGCGCTGAACAATTACATATTCTCTCTGCACCTCTTGATTTTAGCATAAATCAGCTGAGGTTCCAAATAAACAATCGTACCTAATTGCTTGCAGATGCTACATATAATGAAAGTACGGACTACTTCACGCTTAAGAGCTCCCGCAATCCGGCCTGCCTACAGCCTTATCTCCTCCCCAAGCTGCGTGCTGTATATGATGCATTCCTTCACCCTCATGCCTGTCAGCTGCTCCAATGCCCTCTTGTAAAGCTCAAGCTGCACGCTATATCGCTCGGTAAGCTCCGCTTGAGTATGCACTCTGTCTGTCTTATAGTCCACCAATACAAGCTCACCGTCCTCTTCAAAATACGCATCTATGATACCTTGCAGGAGCTGGAGCTCATCGCTATGCTGTCCCTCTATAAGTGTATTTGCCGGAAAGCCTGCCATGAAATGCTGCTCCCTGTGGAGTAGGTGCTGTTTCTTGGCCTCGCCCATCCTGTGGGCAAGCTCGCTTCCCAAGTATGCAGTTACCGCATCCTTATCTAATAATTTGCGCTCACTCTCAGCAAATCTGCTGTTATTAAGCAGCTCCTCTATCTGCTCTGAGGCTGTGCCGTCATAGCTTAATAGCTCCATAGCTCTGTGGAAGGCAGTACCGCGCTGCGCGGCTGTAATAAATGCGTCACTATCATGCCATCCTGTGCCGAAGTTAGACTCCTCTGCAGCTATCGGCGCGTGTTCCCCTGCTGATAATGATGCTGCCTCTACTGTGGTTATCGCTGTATGATCCCCTGCGGACAATGCTACTGACTCTTCCGCAAATACCGCTGCCTGATCTCCTGCGGATATCGCCTTCATCTCCCCTTCCGACATCCTCTTTATCTCCGAGACTGATATCTTGGGCTTGAGTCTGGTCTCCTCCTCATG
>CAVHZK010000120.1:0-2847 GCA_963640215.1 bacterium
ATTCTTGCGTGCAAGCACGCAGCCTGCTTTTGTATCCGTCAACACTTTTAGAGCAAAACATCATGCTGTACGTACGCCTCAAGTCTCCGGCTCGATAAGTCCGTAGCTGTTATTCTTGCGCTTATACACTACGCAGGTCTCCATGGTGTCGGCATCCTTGAATACAAAGAAGGTATGACCGACAAGCTCCATTTGCAGGCAAGCCTCCTCGGCTGTCATGGGCTTGAAGTCGAACTTCTTGATCTTCTCGATACGTATCTCATCATCCTCAGTCGTCTCTTCCTCCTCGATGAAGAGCTTGGAGAAAGAAGCTGCATTCTGAGTGCGGTCTATGAGCTTGGCTCTGTGACGCTTAATCTGACGCTCTAATATCTCCTCAACTAAGTCAATGGTGACGAAGAGATCCGTAGAAGTCTCCTCGGCACGGATGATATTGTTCTTGATGGGTATATATACCTCCACTGTATAGTCGTCCTTACGGTTGGATACGGTCACATGCGCCGTTGTATCCTCAACAAAGAACTTGGATAGCTTGCCGATTTTCTTCTTGATCTGCTCCCTCGTCCTGTCGCCGATGTTGATGTTCCTTCCGATGATGTTAAACTTCATACTTAACACTTCCTTCCTGTGGAATATAGTGCTGCCGCCGCGTACTGTCCGCAGCAGGCTGCCGGATAAGCTTCGCTTCATCCTTAACTGTATTATAGCATATTTGCTGCAGATATTTATGCAAATAAATAAAAAATGTATAAAAAAAGTATAAACATTCAATGAAAAACGGATAAGTTGCACAAAGACATGAAGATACAGTTGGAGTTGCTGGCAAAATTGTGTATTAAACATGAAAGGATTGTGCACAATGCCACTCGACAAACACGACAGGGGGGGGGTATTATGTAAAATATTGTACTTTGCACAGAGAATACGTGCAGAGAATAGGTCCAGAGAAGCGGCATATGGATTGCGGTAATGCTTAGACGCGGCGCAGTTCGTACATGCCATGCACTGCCTGCCATAAGCCGGCAGGGCAATTATCTTAGAAAATTTAGGTGTGAACTATGAGGACAAAAGGCAGATTGTATAAGGGCATTGCGCTGGTGTTGTCGGCAAGCTTGGTATCGGGCTTGGCAGCGACACTCCCCGGCGTAGCTACCAAGGCACATGCAGCGAGCAGTACAGAGGCTCCAAGTGTGCAGGTCTATGCAGATAGAGATATGTTGATGGACGATACCTTTGATCCGGGAAGTGATGACCCAGCAGTTGCCAAGCTGAAGCTCGGCAAGCAGACGATAGATAGCAAGGAGAAGGCGATCGAGTGGTATATACTTGGACGCGATAAGGGTATAACAGGCGACAATATAGCTATCTTTGCTGCGGAAAATATAGGCGATGCACTGATATTTTACAAAGATGAGCAATTTCATCCATACTCCGGAGATGATGAAACCCAACGCTACGTAAAGGGCGAAAGAGCAAAAGACGATAGTATAGCCCCCAATCATTATGGCGAGAGTGATATAAGAGTCGTGCTGCGCAAGATGGCAGGAGAGGAATCGGATAGCGGAGATACGAAATACGACAAGTATTTCACCTCAGCCGAGAAAGCTTTACTCCAGAAGACGAAGGTCCTCACGAAGGAGTGGAATAATGAGGATATGCTTTATACCACGAGCGACAAGCTGTACCTGCCAAGCGGAAAAGAAACTTTCGATGATGCAGTTATATATATAGGAAATGTAGAAGAGTCTGACACATATCCTAACGCCGAGTATGAGTATAAAAGCAAGGCACTTCCGTGGGATCCTTATTTGAAAAGTGATAAGTGGCTTAGCGATGGGATTTATTTCTGGCTGCGCTCTACGTCTCAGGATCTCAATTACTGCGTGAATTATGTGTCTAGAAATGAGAATTTCGTAAGCAATAGCGCAGTCTACAGCGATGGCCTTCAGACCGCTATACGCCCCGCCTCGAATCTAAACCTTGCGAATGTATTATTTGCATCTGCTGCGGATTCCTCCGAGGGAGAAGGAACGTATGTCATTGATATGGACACGGATGATGTTCCAGCGGTAGCTATGACACTCCGCCTAAACGGCGCAGGAGACTTGGCCAAGGAGAAATTAGAAGGAGACATCGGTCAAGCAGAGCTCATCGGGGACAAGTTAAATATAACAAGAGGCTCTACAGAGAGGACAGTAACCCTCATCATACAGGCCAAAGACAGTGGTGAGGACTGGTGTTATGTCAAGACGATTAGTGCTGACACCACTGTGACCGCAGCTGATATAGAAGGACATGATAGTGCTGATCTGTCAAAGTGCAAGATATGGCTTGAAGCAACCGGTAAGGATGAGATGATATATGCAGTCGAGGGAGCAGAGCATAAACATACCTACGGCAGCGATAATGTCTGCACTGTATGCGGCTACATATTGGGTGAGCATAGAGTTACCAAGGTTGACGAGCAGTCTCCGACACGCACAAGCGTAGGATACAAGGAGCACTTCGAGTGCAGCCACTGTGATATGTGGTTCATATACCCTGCAACACTCGGATTGCTTATAGACAGACCCAAGTCATATTTTGAGATACCTGTAACGAGGGGCACTACCTATAGCGATGGTTCTACGAGAAACAGCGACCGCTATAAGACTGACTCCGGCAGCTCATATAGTCGTGCAGGCAGTGGAAGCACAAGCAAAGTTACAGGCGCAAGCTGGTCACAGGATGCAAACGGCAGATGGTGGTACTATAACGGAAATACCAAGGTTATCGGATGGGTATATGATAGATCAGACGGCAAGTGGTATTACTGCGATGCAGAAAAAGGCAGACTCTACGGCTGGT
>CAVHZK010000121.1:0-2113 GCA_963640215.1 bacterium
TAATGCCGCAAACAATCGTCCGTATGGCTCAATGTACAGCAATGCTGTTACACCGGACAATCATCAGGTTGATGCAGACGGTGCACGCGTACAGTAAACGTACATGCCTGCATATTCGCAGGCATCACACAGTTATAAAAGTACGGATTGCTTCGCACTAACGTGCTCCCGCAATCCTGCCCTGTAACGAGCAATCCGGGCTACCGCCCTTCTTGCCGTACAGGGCAGGTTGCCAAATGCAAAACCATCCTTGCATGCACCACATATTAATAAAAGTACGGATTGCTTCGCGCTTTAAGCGCTCTCGCAATCCTGCCTGTATTCGCATTCCGGGCTATCGCCCTACATCGCTCATACAGGGCAGGTTGCCAAATGCAAAACCATCCTTGCATGCAAGCATGCAGTCTGATTTTGCATCCGTCAACACTTTTAGAGTAAGTGTATCTTATCAGCCTCGCATTTTGCGCGCATCTCATCCGGCCATATCGACGCCTGTACCTCTCCGATATGGGCGCGGCCAAGTAAGAGCATACAGAGTCTTGACTGACCTATGCCGCCGCCTATCGAATACGGAAGCTCCCTGTTAAGTATAGCCTTGTGGAAGGGAAGCGCCTCTCTCTCCGGGCATCCTGCCTTAATGAGCTGCTCGTGCAGACTCTCCTCTGAGACTCTGATACCCATCGAGGATACTTCCAGTGCCATATTGAGCGGCTCGAACCAATACATTATATCTCCGTTAAGCTGCCAGTCGTCATAGTCCGGTGCTCTGCCGTCATGCGGCTTGTCATCGCCTAACTTATCTCCTATGCGCATGATGAATACACATCCATGCTCACGGCATATTGCCGACTCTCTCTCCTTGGGACTCATGTCCGGATAGAGACGTCTAAGCTCCTCTGTATCTATGAATGTAACCTCCTCCGGCACACGATATACGGCGTCTGGGTATTTGTACCACACCTCATGCTCCATGTGCTTGATAACCTTTACTATGGAGCGGACTGTATTCTGGAGTGTCTCTATGTTTCTCTCGGACTTATCTATAACCTTCTCCCAGTCCCACTGGTCAACGTATACACTGTGAGTATTATCAAGCTCTTCGTCACGCCTTATCGCGTTCATATTGGTGTAGAGGCCCTCGCCCCTGTTGAAGCCGTATTTCTTGAGCGCGTAGCGTTTCCACTTAGCAAGTGACTGCACTATCTCAAGCTCGTCGCCCGGCATCTCCTTTAAGTCAAAGGATACCTTGCGCTCCACACCGTTAAGGTCGTCGTTTAAGCCCGTGCTCTTCTCGAGGAACAGTGGTGCCGATATGCGCCACAAGTTCATTTCCTTGGCAAATTCCTTCTGGAAGGTGTCTCTGATATATTTGATGGCTTCCTGAGTCTCTCTCACTGTAAGCTTGGGATCATATCCCGCCGGAGTTATTAGGTTCATACTCTGTCCTTTCGTACTACTTTATATGGTCTGCCTTTACCTTGACCGCAGATGTTTTTAATGTAAATGCTGCCGCTGCAAATGTCAATTGCATTATATCCTCGTGGCCAAGCTCTCTGTATCTGCCCTCCGGCAGGTTGCCGAGGCTGATGTTCATAATCCTTATGCGCTTTAGTCTTGCTACCCTGCATCCGAGCGCTTCGCACATGCGTCTTATCTGACGATTAAGCCCCTGCGTAAGCACTATACTAAAGCTCCTTTCATCTATACGATGTACCTTGCACGGCTTGGTTGTAACATGTTTATACTTCTTGCCGTCCTGTACGAAGCCCTTATCCCTATCCCGTGCCGGGACTGCTATGCGTACCCCTTGGCTTAATGCAAGCAAGGTCTCGTCAGAGACTCTGCCGGTGCAGGTCACGAGATATTCCTTTTCGCAATGATTGCGTGAGCGGTTTATCTTATCAGAGAGCTCACCTATATTCGTGAGTAATATGAGTCCCTCCGAGTCCTTATCGAGCCGTCCTATTGGAAATATCCTTGTCTTATATCCTATATAATCAATGATATTTACAGAATCATCCTGCGACACGCTCGTACATACCACGCCTCGAGGCTTGTTGAAGGCAAGCACTACCGGATCGGGCCTTGCGATGTGTGCGCCGTTAGCTTGGAC
>CAVHZK010000122.1:0-4150 GCA_963640215.1 bacterium
CATTATAATCATTTGGAGTTTGTTCGCGACGATTTTTTGTTGTGCGCATTTGTTGGTCACCTATCGTCAGTCAGATAATGAGATATCATTTGCAGCTGCTGACATCATAGTACATGACTTCGTACTTTTATTATATGTGGCGCCTGCAAACACGCAGGCATGATGGTTTACTTGGAGATGAATATAAGCTATAGATATATTTCGCGCAGATTGAAGAGAGCACTTGCGGCTGTACTTACAGGCAGCCTGTGTTTAAGTACGCTTCCATTTGTCTGTGACAGACAGCTATCCTTTACCTTGAATAGCTATGCGGACACCGGTTCCGCCGTCATCAATACAGATCGTGTAAATGTGCGCTCCGGTCCAGGCACATCCTACAGCAAGGTAACCACGCTTACGGCTGGCACCGCAGTGACTGTGACCAGTGAGACTAAGGGCTCAGACGGATATACCTGGTATCAGATAAGCTACAGCGGCGGCAGCGGATATGTCAGATATGACTACGTGGCAGTAAATCAGGTCTATGCCGCATCGGATGCTGCCTTCGAGCAGCTCATGACGCAGCAGGGCTTCCCGGAGAGCTACAAGAATGGTCTCCGCGGCTTGCATCAGAAGTACCCCAACTGGGTATTTACGGCGCAACGCACCGGACTTGACTGGAATACGGTCATAACCGAGGAAACCAAGATAGGACGCAATCTTATCTCCAATAGCTCAGTTTCCTCATGGAAATCTATCGCACAGGGTGCATTTGACTGGGCCAATAACTACTGGCCGGGCTTTGACGGAGCAACCTGGGTGCAGGCGTCGCAGGGACTCATCGAATATTACATGGATCCGCGTAATTTCTTAAGTGACCCTTATATATTCCAATTCGAGGTACAGACTTACAACCCGTCTATTCAGACCAAGGCAGGGCTTGAGCAGCTTGTCGCCGACACCTTCCTTGCGGGTGATGCCATCGTGCCTATAGAGGGCAGTCAGATAGAGGGCGGCACTGTTATAGAAGGCAGTGTGGCTAATCTCTCAAGCAGCACAGGCTCCTCGCAAAGTACGAGTGCGTCAGGTCCCGGAGGTGGCAACACCTCTGTAAATGTGATAGGTCCGGGATCAACTACAGGTCCTGGCAGTACCGGCAGCACCTCATCAGACAGCGGCACTACTGTTATTACTGCTCCCGGAGTGACAGCAAGTAATACCAAGAGTACATTTGCATCAGCACTATCTGAGCTTGCAGGTAATATCACGGCCTACGCCAACTGGCAGAAGGACGCTTTAGACAAGTGGGTTTATTATGATGCGTCAAGCGGCAGGAACCTTGATAACGGATGGAACTGGCTTGACGGCAATAACGATGGTATAGCGGAGTGCTATTATTTCTACGCCGACGGCTCTTTGGCCGTGTCCACCGAGGTCGAGGGATATAAGGTAGAAGCAGACGGCAAATGGGTAGACAATAACGGCATTATACAGACTAAGTCTGTCAGTACAAGCGGTACGAGCTCATCGAGTGCACAGCTGAAGAAGGTGCCTTATACAGATATAATCATGAAGGCGGCGGAGGTCTCCGGTGTGAGTCCCTATGTGCTTGCTTCTGCCATCATACAGGAGCAGGGCAAGGGCACCAGTGACCTGATATCCGGCACCAACAGCAGCTATCCGGGATATTACAACTATTACAATACCGGAGCGTATGCGCATGACGGCATGACGGCAGTACAGGCCGGACTAAAATATGCCTCTGAGAGCGGCAACGGAGACAGGCCGTGGAACACCATAGAGAAGGCCATTATAGGCGGTGCCAAGCAGTATGGTGCCAACTATGTGAACAATGGACAGGACACCTTCTATCTGAAGAAATTCAACGTGCAGGGCAGCAATATGTACAATCATCAGTTCATGACTCATGTACTTGCTGCCGCATCGGAGGGCGCCAAGGTCTCCAAGGCATATTCTGACTCGATGAAGGCAACAGCGCTTAACTTCAAGATACCTGTTTATGAGAATATGCCAGAGTCTACCACACTTCCGAGCGGAGACGGCAGTCCTAACAACAAGCTGTCAGCTCTCGGTGTAGAGGGATATGTGATAAGCCCGACCTTCAGTATGGATACGGAGAGCTACAGTCTTATAGTTGACGGAAGTGTTGAGGGAGTAAATATCAGCGCGACGGCGATAGACTCGGGAGCACAGATAAGCGGCACGGGCTATGTGGCACTTAATGTCGGCAACAATGAGCTTAATATCACGGTAAAGGCTGCCAACGGCAGTGAGAGAATATATAAGCTGAGCATAACGAGACGAGATAATGTCGCGGTGAGCGATACGTCGTCAAGTACAAGCACAGGGGCGAGCGGTCCCGGAGTTATCAATTCTGTAAGCTCCGGAGGACCGGGGGCAGCGACAGATGCTTCATCCGGAGGCAGTACGGCTGAGACATCCGGCACGACTGTGAGCTCGGACGGCGTCGTCATAGGTGCAGGACCTATGGGCTGAAGCAAGTCGGATATATTGCGGGTCAAAAGCGCAAGGATTGTTCAGGAAGCAAGCTTTCGTCCAGTCCCATGATGCTTTTGACTCTGGTATCATAATATAAGACGCCTGTGGGTACGCAGGTATAGGGGTTAGGTTCACTATGAAAATGTTTAAGACAGTTATTGTATCGGCTGCAATGTGCGCAGCATTTACATTCAGTGCATTGGCGGCACAGGGCACGATCAGCTTCTCGGATCCGCAGGTTACGGCAGGCGACGAGGTAAATGTCAGCATGAAGATAACGGCTGACGAGGGAACGGCTCTGGAGAGTGCCAATGTTGTGCTGACATATCCGTCCGGACTTGAATTTGTATCAGGCACGGATGCCGACGGAGGCGCAGGTGCGGTAAGAGTGCACGGCACCACCAACGGAGGCGGCACTTCAAGCCTTGAATATAATCTCAAGTTTAAGACATCTGAGGCGGGTAATTACGGTATCGGCATAGACAGCTATGAGGTCTACGATGCTGACGATCAGCCTATCGAATTCACACATTTAGGCAGTTCCAATATCACAGTAAGTGCGGCAAGCGGAACATCTGCCGACACGACGTTCACCACATTTGAGGTGTATCCGGGTACTTTGGAGCCGGCGTTCTCAGAGGATGTTACGGAGTACAATCTGACGGTAGGGCTGGGTGTAAGTGATATAACTGTCAATGCAGTAGGAACTGACAGTGCAGCCAGGGTAAGCATAGATAAAAGCTATGAAGGCGAGCTTCCAGAAGGTGCCTCCGACGTGGTTGTAACCATTACCGCAGCGGACGGAACTACCAATAAGCAGTACACTATACATGTAAATAAGGTAGAGGGCGGCGCTGAAACATCAGGCGAGACTCAGCTAAATGTTGAGGGAGTCAAGCTCTCATCTAAGGGCAAGACCATCATAGTTATGAATCCTCCGGCAGACGTAAGTGTGCCTGAGGGATTAAAGGAAGGCACCATCACCATCGACGGCCAGAAGGTTCAGGGATGGGTATGGGGCGCATCTGAGGAGCCCGAGTATTGCGTAGTATACGGCATGACAGCTGATTCGTCCAAGTCAGGAGATGCAGGAAGCAGCTACGGCAACATAGGCTTCTACCGCTATGATATGAGCGAGAAGACCATACAGAGGTATTTCGAGGATCCGCTTGCAGCAGGTTCGGTAAGCAGCGCAGAGTACGCAGCAGTTCAGGATGAGTTGGCCAAGAGCTCAAGGAGCGCCGAGATGAGACTCATCATCATGGTAGCGCTCGCGGTTATCGCATTTGCAGCAGTAATGGCAGCTGTATATATGTCCGTGAGATATAAGGCCAATGAGAATGCACAGCGCGCATACAGGAGAAGGAGCTTTGAGCGCTACGGCAGTCGGGATAACGATGCAGCTGACAAGCAGAGTCGTGAGACCGGCAGCGGTGTAGATGTATCAGGTGCCACAGACAAGTCTACCGACATGAGCAATGTAAATGAGCTCCTTAAGCATGATTATAATGCAGAGCAGGGAGCAGTGACTGAGGAGAGTGCTGCGGACGAAACTCAGGTCATCAGACGTCCGGAGAGAAAGCGCAGACCGCGTCGTGTAGTCAGAGCTGAGCATATCAGAGATGATGAGGATACGCTGACAGGCTTGGAC
>CAVHZK010000123.1:0-3761 GCA_963640215.1 bacterium
TACCCGCTCAGTTTTCTTACGAAAACTGGCTATGTATTCATACATTTGAGGTTGTCAAATGCAAAATCATACTTGCATGCAAGCATGCAGTCTGATTTTGCATCCGGCAACACTTTTAGTAACACACAAGGGGTGGTCAATATATGACATCACAGGAATTAAGGACAATATGCCTTCAGACGAGGCGCGATATAATCAATATGTTAGCTGATGCGCAGAGCGGGCATCCGGGCGGATCACTCTCTGCCGTTGAACTCATGGTGGGCACATTCTACACGCAGATGCGATTAAATCCCACAGAACCGCAGGATCCTGCAAGAGACAGATTCGTATTAAGCAAGGGACATGCTGCGCCCTGCTATTATTCCATACTCTGCAGACTCGGGTACTTCGGTGAGGAGGAATTCAAGCACCTGCGCCAGATAGACGGTATGCTGCAGGGACATCCTTCGGTCAAGACTACCCCCGGAGTGGACGCTTCGACAGGCTCCCTCGGTCAGGGCTGCTCCATAGCTGTAGGTATGGCTCTGGGCGCAAAGTGCCTTGGCACAGGCAATAAGGTATATACCATATTGGGCGACGGCGAGTGTCAGGAGGGTCAGATCTGGGAGGCACTCATGGCAGCTGCTCACTATAGACTGGACAATCTCACTATCATGGTAGACTGGAACGGACTCCAGATAGACGGAAGAAACGACGAGGTCATGTCCTTAGGCGATCTCAAGGCAAAATGCGAGGCATTCGGATGTGATGTGACGGAGCTTGCAGACGGCAACGATATAGATGCGGTTGTAGAGGCTCTCAACAAGCCCGTGACGGCAGGCAAGCCCAAGTGCATATTGGCGCACACCATCAAGGGCAAGGGCGTGTCATTTATGGAGAATCAGGTAGGCTGGCACGGCAAGGCGCCTAACGAGGAACAGAGGATGGCAGCGCTTAAGGAATTGGAGGCTTAATATGACGGCAGAGAAAATAGCTACCCGTGAGGCTTACGGCAGAGCGCTTGCCGAGCTTGGCAGACAAAATGATAAGATAGTAGTATTTGATGCTGACCTGTCCGGGTCGACCATGTCCAAATTCTTCAGGGAGGAGTTCCCTGAGAGATTCTTTGAGGCAGGCATAGCCGAGGCCAATATGATAGATATGGCAGCGGGGGCATCTACCATGGGACTTATCCCCTTTTGCTCAAGCTTCGCCATGTTTGCAACAGGCAGGGCATACGAGCAGATAAGAAACAGCGTTGCATATCCGCATTTTAATGTCAAGATATGCGGCTCACACGCAGGACTGTCAGTAGGAGAGGACGGAGCAAGCCATCAGTGTATCGAGGATGTAGGACTCATGCGTCTCATCCCCGGCATGACTATCATCGCACCGGCAGATGCGACAGAGGCACGCAAGGCAGTATACGCAGCGGCAGAGCTTGACGGCCCCGTATATATACGCACGGCGAGGCTTGCTACACCGGTATTAGAGGAGCAGCCCTTCACCATAGGCAAGGCAAATGTGCTCACCAAGGGCAAGGACGCTGTTGTATTTACCTACGGACTCATGGTGTCCGAGGCACTTGAGGCAGCCCGCATACTTGGGGAACAGGGTATAGAGCTAAGCATAGTAAATGTGCATACCATCAAGCCAATAGACCGTGACTGCGTACTGCGTCAGGCAGCGCGCTGCAGTAAGGTGTTTACCTTAGAGGAACATTCCTGCATAGGCGGCATCGGAGATGCCGTGGGAGATGTGCTGATG
Source organism: bacterium (assembly GCA_963640215.1). GTDB lineage: Bacteria > Bacillota > Clostridia > Lachnospirales > Lachnospiraceae > Avilachnospira. The sequence goes on from CAVHZK010000123.1 coordinate 1,750, forward strand.
GGCAATGTGTCCTGCACCTTCCACAAGATAGGCATACATGATGAGTTCGGCAGATCCGGTAAGGCTATGGATGTACTGAAGGCCTATGGACTTACCGCACCTCAGATAGCCGAGGAAATACGCGCCAATATATAAATGTGCGGATGAACACAGATGCAAACATCGTGCTTACACGTTTATACTATGTGCCGCCTGCAAATAAGCGAGGCATAGTTGTTTTCTTACAATATCATAACATGCAGTATCCATAGTAGGTATTTCACTTCCCCGCCGCAGCTGCTTTGGCAGCCCTGCGGCGGTTTTTGCGTTCGGCGCGCGCTTTCAGCACCTTAGCACGTCGCTCCTTCATGGCGAGCACAGTATTCATATATTCATCCTTGTACATATCATGCTCCGCATCGGGGAAGGCACGCATCATACGACCATAGCTGTAGTGACGATGGCGTATGATGGACTCACGTATGCGGCTTATCTCATCATTCATCTCAGCCTGACCAAGCGACGCCTGTACATGTCCCTCCTGCAGCTTGGCACCTGCCTCGAGACTCTTCTTACCTATCCTCTCAGTCAGATTATCACTGAAGCTGCGCATCTTCACGGCTAAAAGATTGAGCCTGCGCAGCTTGGAATTAAGCTTCGCCATAGTCAGTACCGTGATGATGCAGTCCGCTACAAAGAGGGCATAGCATACTATGGTAAATATATATCCGGGCAGGCAGTCCATGAGATTGACATTGAGCTCGATAAAGGGATGCACTATCAGCACTGCAAATAGTATACAGAAGCCCCAGGCAAGTGAGAACTTCACACAGATAAAGCCACCGAGATTAAATGGCTCCTTGCTGTAATCCCACCAGCGCATGTGGAAGAGCTTGTACAATATGAAGCCCCCCGCAAGCTCTATAAGCGTGGCAAATATAGTGCCGCAGATAAAGAGCGGCAGTGGATGCGTCCTCAGAGGCTCAAGTATAGTCAGCACACATATCATGCCCACACCGTATATCGGGCAGAGCGGTCCGTTCAGGAAACCGCGGTTTACTATCACTCCCTTGGATACACCGTGATAAGCGACCTCGAGACACCAGCCAAGGAAGGAATACAAGAGAAAATATGCAGTAAGGTAATAGAAATATCTTATGTTCATAATCTGCCTCATATAAGCATAAAGGAAAGCTGCAAAGCCCAATTAACAGCTCTGCCGGTGCAAAATCACGCACTGACACTCCGACCTTAGCATCTTAATCTGTAAAATACATGAACAAACTTAGTTATGTGCAAGGAGGAGTAGAGATGATTTTAGGTTATGCCAGAGTATCAAGCAAGACGCAGAATGAGGACAGGCAGAGGATAGCACTCTTAAAGCACGGGGTATCAGTGGAAAATATCTATATAGATAAGAAATCCGGCAAGGACTTTAACCGTGAGGGCTATACCAGGCTTGTTGAGAGACTTAAAGCGGGCGACACTGTTGTAGTGCCGAGTATAGACAGACTCGGCAGAAACTACACGGACATAATCGAGCAATGGCGTTATATCACACTCGAGAAGGGTGCACATATAACTGTACTGGATATGCCCATATTGGACAGCGGAGCAAACGGAGATCTGACGAGACGCGTCATCTCCGACATAGTCTTAGGGCTATTGTCCTATGTGGCACAGAAGGAGAGAGAAAGCATCAGGGAACGGCAGGAGGAAGGCATAAGCGCAGCCCTGATGCGCGGCGTGAAGTTCGGCAGACATGCCATGGAGAAGCCCGAAGGGTACGAGGAAATAATGCAGCAGTGGGAATCGCGTAATATATCAGCGCGCAAGGCAGCCGAGGAGTTAGGCATAACGCACAAAACATTTACGAGCTGGGCGAGAGCAGACCAGCGCCTGCAGAAGCCACAGCAGTAATAGGGACAGAGGCAGTGAGTGCAGGTATTAGGAAGCTTGGTAAGATGAGAGCAAGACGAGATTGTTAAAAAAATAATTATTGGGGAAAAATGTATAGTTTAGTATCCAGTCAA
>CAVHZK010000124.1:0-2025 GCA_963640215.1 bacterium
CAGGTATGTCCGTGCTCTATATGAGCAAGACAGCTGTCTATGATGTCATAGAGGATGTGTTAAAACACTCTGTCCTCAAACTTGCGCGCCTGTATCTCTGTACATGCGCGCAAGCACCCACTCTGTCTGCCGGTGAGTGGCGATTCCTGCCGCAACCGCCCCCCTCTTGAGGAGTTTTTCTCAATATATAGTAAAAAATTCAAAAAGACAATATTTCAAGTGGATACTAAACTATACATTTTTTTCCCCAATAATTATTTTTTTAACAATCGTTTCTGTTTGCCTTTTCCTTGTCCCTATGCGATAAGCTACTCCGCCCCGGTAATGATTATGACAAGCTTCCTGAGACCTTTGTCATATTTATTTGTGATTATGACCCTCTCAATTTGGGAAAGATAGTGTATACTATACAGAACAGATGCACGGGCTTTATTTAATGAACTGTCTGAGGACTATATACGCCAATTTGCGACAGAAAACGGCATCCAGCTCAAATAATTCTACACCTTTAACACTCAATACAAGCATAAGGAGGTATATCCCATGTACAAATTCAATTACAACATACCCACCAAGGTAATTTTTGGGCCGGACAGGCTCTCTGGCCTCGGCAAGGAGCTCTCCCGGTTAGGCAGCAAGGTGCTCATCGTATACGGCGGCGGCTCAATCAAGCGCAACGGTATATTTGACAAGGCAGTTGCTTCTATCAAGGAGGCCGGACTTACCTATCATGAGCTCGGTGGCGTTGAGCCCAACCCCAAGGTCACAAGCGTGAACTCGGGCGCTGATATCTGTCGCAGGGAAGACATAGACGTGATACTTGCTATCGGCGGTGGGTCTGTTATAGACTGCGCCAAGGGTATCTCTGCAGCGGCAGCTTATGATGGTGACGCTTGGGATCTCGTTACGCGCAAGGCCAAGATAGGCAAGACTCTGCCTATTGCCGTCATATTGACTCTTGCTGCGACAGGCTCTGAGATGGATATGATAGGCGTTATCTCCAATGCCGAGACCGAACAGAAGCTCGCTATTGCTGCTCCCGGCTTGAGGCCTGCTGTCTCCTTCCTTGATCCTACGCTTACCTACTCGGTCAGCGCATTCCAGACGGCAAGCGGCTCGGCAGACATACTCTCTCATATCATGGAGGATTATTTCGTAGACCATGACGGCAGCATGTATATGCTCGACCGCATCAAAGAGGGGCTGATGAAGACAGTCATCCACTACGCTCCCATCGCACTGCAGGAGCCTGACAATTACGAGGCAAGAGCCAACCTCATGTGGACGAGCTCCTGGGCTATCAACGGATTTACCGGTGCGCTCACTAACTGCGAGTGGACCAACCACATGATCGAGCATGAGCTGTCCGCTATCTATGACATCACTCACGGCCTCGGCCTTGCCATCATCACGCCCAAGTGGATGAAATATGTGCTCGACGATTCAACGGCTCCGAGATTTAAGGAGTTTGCTGTAAATGTATTCGGCGTTGATGCCTCGCTCTCGGATATGGATGCAGCCAAGCATGGCATAGAGTGCCTCGAGGACTTCTTCTATAACAAATTGGGACTTAAGTCCAAGCTGTCCGAGCTCGGCATTGATGACAAAAACATCGATGTGATGGCTAAGAAGGCCTGCAACGGCAAGGATACCTTAAACGGCTGGAAGGTACTCACACCGGCGCAGATTGCCGATATACTTAGAGCGAGCCTGTAAATAATAAGGCGCCAGCGGCAGCTAAGCTCCACCGCGCTAAGTGCGCTCTGTGTTTCACAGAAAGACTTTTCTGTACAAATTAAGGCGCCTGCAGCATCATGCCGCAGGCGCCTCATTATTTATCTTAATGTATGCTTTTGAACTTTGGACTTGCTGACGGGCTCACGCCCTTAACGTACTTAGCCGCCTCAGTCACATCCCGTTCTCCAAGTCAATATCCGTGACAGCGATTTACTCTAAAAGTGTTGACGGATGCAAAAGCAGGCTGCGTGCTTGCACGCAAGAATGCTTTTGTATTTGGCAACCTCA
>CAVHZK010000125.1:0-3092 GCA_963640215.1 bacterium
GCGCAACCTGATTAGCGCGTATTATTCATGTGCATAGTGCTGCTGATTTGAGGCGTGGCAGTTACCCGTATGCAGGTCGTGCTGTTTGAGCGTATTTTCTATTTGCCTTTCCTTTGCTCCTATGGGATAATGGGCTTACATTTCATGGGTACAGATCTTTATTTATATTTCAGATCTTTTTATTTTGGTGCTTTCGCGTGTTCTTGTACAGTCATATCAGGCGCTTATATTAACGCAGACATGATGGTTTATTCAAAAAGGAGATTACATGAAAAGACAGAGGAACACCACGCATCCAGACGGACTTCATCCAATGGGAAACCTCCTGCTCACCAAGACCATTAAGGACAACTTTATGTTTGGGGCGGTCATGACAGAGGGCGATAACTGCAAGATATTGCTCGAGATGATATTGCATATTAAGCTCAAGAGCGTCGATGTAAGACGGGAATATGGTATAGTCTACAATCCCAAGTACCATGGCGTACGCCTTGATGTCTTGGCTATAGACGATAAAGGCATCAGATACAATATAGAGATGCAGACTGTAAGAGAGTATACTGAGCTTAGGGCAAGGTACTATCACAGCCAGATGGATATGGAACTACTCCGCCCCGGTAATGATTATGACAAGCTTCCCGAGACCTTTGTCATATTTATTTGTGATTATGACCCTCTCAATTTAGGAAAGATAGTGTATACTATACAGAACAGATGCAACGAGGCTCCCGAGTATGATTATCGTGACGGAGCACATACTATATTCTTAAGCACCAAGGGCAGGAACCGCGATGAAGTCGAGCCCGAACTGTTGAAGTTTCTTGATTATGTTAGCGCAGATCTCGCTGAGTCCACACAGGACTTTAAGAGTAGCTACGTAAGACAGCTCCAGCAGAGTATAGAGAAGGTCAGGTACGACAGAGAGAAAGTGGGTGAGTATATGACATTGGAATGTATGTTGGCTGACGAAAGGCGAAAAAGCAGACGTGAGGGTGAGGCTATTGGGGAAGCAAGAGGCATTGCAAAATACCTCTTGCATAATCCGTATGCCGATACTGCTGCAGCTATCTTCGATATGCCGGTAGAGGCTGTACGAGAGATTGCGGCAGAAAACGGCATCCAGCTCAAATAATATCGAGCTTCGACAGTTGGCGAGCGCAAAGACCTTGTTTTATCGGTCTTTGCGCTCGTTTTGGAATGAAATATTTACTCGCCGTCGTACATCTTGACAAGCTCCTCGAGGTGCTTGCGCTGCGCCTTGGCATTCTCAAGATTCTTGCGCTGCAGTGCCTCAGCTCTCTCCTTATCCTTGAGAGCAAGTGAGGAATAACGTACCTCACCGTTAAGGAACTCGATGTGCTTATCGAAGTCTGGCTCCTTGGAGTCAAGCGTGAACGGCTTGGCATTGGCAGGATTAAACCTGAAGTTCTGCCAGTAGCCACACTCAACGGCAAGCTTCTCCTCGTCCTGAGCCTTGCTCATGCCCTTCTTGATGCCATGGTTGATACAAGGAGCATAACCGATAACCAGTGACGGTCCCGGATAAGCCTCAGCCTCAGCTATAGCCTTAACTGCCTGATTCATATCTGCACCCATAGCTATCTGCGCTACGTATACATAGCCATAGCTCATAGCCATGCCTGCAAGATCCTTCTTCTTGAGGGTCTTGCCTGCTGCCGCAAACTGAGCGACTGCACCAGGCTGTGTAGCCTTGGATGACTGTCCGCCTGTGTTGGAGTAAACCAAATATATTGATATCCTGATTGGAAGCAAGCACATGGTCAAGTCCGCCGTAACCGATATCATAAGCCCATCCGTCACCGCCGAATATCCACTGGCTCTTCTTGGCAAGGAAATCCTTCTCCTCGAGTATCTCCTTGGCTGCTGCGCTGCCGTCTGCCTCAAGAGCAGCAACAAGCTCATCCGTAGCAGCGCCGTTCAATGCGCCTACGCCAAAGGTATCAAGCCAAGCCTTGGCCTTCTCCTTAACTGAAGCGCTTCCGCTCTCAGCGATAGCAGATACTCTCTCCTTAAGTCTGTCACGGATAGCATTCTGAGCAAGCAGCATACCAAATCCGAACTCTGCATTATCCTCGAAGAGTGAGTTGTCCCAAGCCGGACCTCTGCCCTTCTCGTCACAGGTATAAGGTGTGGACGGTGAGGAATTGCCCCATATAGAGGAGCAGCCTGTTGCATTGGCAATATACATCCTGCTGCCGAAGAGCTGAGTAATAAGCTTGGCATAAGGTGTCTCTCCGCAGCCTGCGCAAGCTCCTGAGAACTCGAGATAAGGCTTAAGGAACTGTGAGCCCTTAACGCTGTCTGCCTTGAATCTCTCTACTACGTCAGTCTTAACCGGCAGTGTTACGCTGTAATTAAATACATCCTGCTGCCACATAGCCTCTTCCTGCGGAACCATGGTGAGAGCCTTCTCCTTGGCAGGGCAGACATTTGCACAGGAGCCGCAGCCCGTGCAGTCGAGCGTAGATATAGCCATGGTGAACTTCTTGCCATCGGTGAAACCTGTGAGATCCTTAAGCAGAGTTCCCTTAGGTGCCTTAGCAGCCTCGTCAGCTGTGAGAGCCACAGGTCTGATAGCAGCGTGAGGACATACATAAGCGCAGCGGTTGCACTCTATACACTTATCTGCATCCCAGACGGGTACATTTACAGCTATACCTCTCTTCTCAAATGCAGCAGTACCCGAAGGTGTTACGCCATCTGCATAGTCAAGGAATGCCGATACAGGCAGTGAATTACCCTCCTGAGCAGATATCTTGATCTGTACATTGTTGACGAAGTCAACGGCAGCCTTGTTGGAGCCTGCAGCAGTCGGATAATCAAGTCCCTCGTCCTTAGCATCCTTCCAGGACTCCGGTACCTCTACCTTTACGACAGAGTTGGCGCCTGCATCTATGGCAGCCCAGTTCTTCTTGACCACATCCTCGCCCTTACGTCCGTAGGTCTTCTCTGCAGCCTCCTTCATAAGGCTGATAGCCTTCTCCTCAGGTATGATGCCTGTGAGCTTGAAGAATGCAGACTGCAGTATGGTATTGACACGGGTCGGGCCCATGCCTGTCTCTATGCCTAAC
>CAVHZK010000126.1:0-7753 GCA_963640215.1 bacterium
GCTCCACATAGTCTAAAAGTCACGGATGGCTACGCGCTTACGTGCTCTCGCAATATGTAGAGTACACAAAGCGGCAACAGATGAGCGCATACGGCTTACGCCGCATAACAACCTCATTGTTGCCGCATGGATATCTATATTTTGATTAAAAAAAAACAGCCGCCGGCACTATAAGCTCCAGCGACTCCCTTGTCTAATGTGCAAATTTATAACACCGTATGCAGGAAGTGTCAAGTGTATTTTTCGAAAACGATTGACCCGGGCATTTAATGTAGGTAAAATTAGCGCTTTGAAGATATAGAGTCAACACCTTTAGAGTGTGGTATTCATGAATAAGAACAGCAAGACACTTGACCCGGAGTTTTTCGGCAAGGATAAGGTCAGTAAAATATTGATGCGCATAGCACCGCCGGTCATGTTAGCTCAGCTCATACAGGCGATGTATAATATTGTAGACAGTTTCTTCGTCGGCAGATATTCGGTCGACGCGCTTACTGCCCTATCGGTTGTATATCCGCTGCAGTTGATTATCATAGCTCTGGCTGTAGGAACAGGCGTTGGTGTCAACACCTATATGGCCAAGAAATTCGCTCAGGGTAAGTCCGAGGCGGCAGATGCGGCAGCAGGCACGGGCATGGTATTAGAGCTCATCACCTGGGGCTTATTCGTCCTTATCGCAGTGCCGCTCATGAAGCCGTACGCCATGCTTTCCGCTTCGACCTTGGAGGCTGCAAATGATGCAATTACATACGGTTATATCGTCAGCATAGGCAGCATAGGTGTATTCCTTGAAGGCAACTGGACCAAGGTGCATCAGGCTGTAGGGAATATGCGGCTGCCGATGATTGCACAGATACTTGGAGCCGTAACAAATATCGTATTTGATCCGCTGCTTATATTCGGCATGGGTCCGTTTCCGGAACTTGGAGTAGCCGGAGCAGCCTTGGCGACAGTATTGGGACAGATAGCAGCTGCAGTAATCACGGGAGCAGGCGGCGGCATACGCAGACCACCCGCAGTTAGGGACATGCGGCATTTCATAAACCGCATATATTATTATGGATATTCATCCATAGTAATGCAGTCACTATATACGGTATATATATTCGGTCTAAATGTGATACTGGCAGGCTTCTCGGATGCCGCAGTAACAGTATTAGGGCTGTATTATAAGCTGCAGAGCTTCTTCTTTATTCCGCTGTTCGGACTGCAGGTTTGCATAGTGCCGGTATTAAGCTTTAACTATACGAGGCGAGCCTTTGAACGCTGCCGTGAGATTATGAAGGAATCCTTAGGCATATCGGCAGCATTTATGGCAGCAGGCATGATAGCCTTTATCATATTTCCAGAGCCCCTCATTAGAGTATTCTCAGGCGACGCCGATGTAATCGCCATAGGCACAGCAGCATTCCCGATTATAGGCTTGAGCTTCCTGCCTGCGGTTATTACGCTGATGATGCCGGTATTCTTTCAGGCAATCGGCGCCGGCATACGCAGCATGGCACTCGCTGTTATGAGGCAGTTAGTATGTCTGGTACCTATATTCTGGCTGTTCTCACAGTTAGGACTCAGATACGCATGGTTTTCATTTCCAGTATCCGAGATTGTCACAGGCATAGTGTGCATCGCTATGTACAGACGCGAGATACGCAGATGGTAAACGCCTGCACTCGTTGACAAAGAAAAACGCGCAAGGTAAGATAAACTATTATTGTTGATTCCCGAGAGGAGTACGATTCATGAGTTATTCCTATGAAGAAGTTATAGATTTTGTGGAGCAGGAGGACGTTATATTTATACGTCTCGCATTCACGGACGCATACGGTCGTCTGAAGAACATAGCCATACCGCCGGACGAGCTCCCGCGAGCCTTCCGCGACGGCATATCCTTCGACGCCTCAGCCATAGCCGGCTTCTCTAACGTCGTCAAGTCAGACCTCTTTCTGTTCCCCATCCCCTCGACGCTCACGGTGCTGCCGTGGCGCTCATTGCACGGCAAGGTCGTGCGCATGTTCTGCGATATACGCTACCCGGACGGCACGCCCTACGAGAAGGACAGCCGTGCCATACTTAAGCACGCAGTCAAGGCGGCTGCGGATAAGGGCATATCTGTGTATTTCGGGACGGAATTTGAGTTCTATCTATTTAACACGGACGAAAAGGGACAGCCGACGAGAGAGCCCTTGGATCACGCAGGGTATTTCGATGTCGCTCCCTATGATAAGGGGGAAAATGTCAGACGTGATATAGTGCTCACACTCAAGGAGATGGGCATGTACCCGGAGACCTCGCACCACGAGGAGGGACCCGGCCAGAATGAAGTGGATTTCCGCCATGCCGATGCTATGACGGCAGCAGACAACGCACTTAATTTCAAAAATGTAGTTAATGCCATAGCTGCGCAAAATGGCTTGGTTGCCGATTTCTCACCCAAGCCGCTATCAGATGCGAGCGGCAACGGACTACATATAAATATGTCTGTCAGTCGTCTTGACGGTGGAGACAGCACCAAGCTCACGGAGCATTTCATGGCAGGCGTGCTTAAGCATGTCAAGGAGATGTCCGCCTTCCTCAATCCGACAGAGGACTCCTACAAGCGTCTCGGCGAGAGAAAGGCGCCCAAGTATGTATCATGGTCGCATCAGAATCGCTCACAGCTCATACGCATACCTGCGGCAAGCGGCGCGTATAAGCGCTTTGAGCTGCGCTCGGCAGACCCGACAGCCAATCCGTATATCGTATTTGCATTACTGATATATGCAGGACTTGACGGCATAGATAAGAGTATGCAGCTGCCGGAGCCTGTGGATATGGATCTCTATGATGCTGCCAATGCGGCAACAGCGGGGCTTGATAAGCTGCCGGATTATCTGTCCGAGGCAGTCGAGATAGCCAAGAAGAGCGAGTTTGTAGGTTCCGTGCTGCCAGAGAATTTTCTTAAGCTGCTGTAATTAACCCGGATATAAGACTTATGAGTTTACGCAGATCCGGCAAGAAGGTACTGATAGTATCTGCCGGCACCAAGACAAGTGAATATTTCACAGCTCTGCTGCCACAGTCGGAATATACTGTGGAGTCATGTGCTACGGCAGGCGAGGCGAGGCGTATGCTCATAGAGACGCCGCCGGATATATTTATAGTGGACGCACCGCTAAACGACGAGTTTGGCGTGGAGTTAGCAAGAGACGCGGCGGAGCTGCCTATGGGCGTCCTGCTCTTAGTCAAGGCGGACATAGTCGACAAGGCAGCCTATGACACAGAGGATGCCGGAGTCTTGGTGCTCGCAAAGCCCAATGCGCGGCAGACCTTCTACAGCACCATACGCTTGCTCGCGGCACTTAGTGCGAGACTCAAGAAGATGGAGACCAAGAACAAGTCGCTGCAGGAGAAGATGGCGGATATACGTGCGGTCAACCGTGCAAAATGGCTGCTCATAGACAAGATGAACATGAATGAGCAGGATGCACATTACTTTATAGAGAAGCGTGCTATGGACGCCCGCATATCGAGGCGCGAGGTCGCGGAGAGCATTATAAGGACCTATGATGCGTAAGGGATTCATTTGGTAAGAGAATACTTAATTCACAGTGATTTAGGGGTATAAAATGAAGACAACTAAGTACATTTTTGTAACAGGAGGCGTTGTATCGGGACTCGGTAAGGGTATCACCGCAGCCTCACTCGGACGCCTGCTCAAGGCACGCGGACTGAAGGTAGCGGCGCAGAAGCTGGATCCGTATATCAACGTAGACCCGGGCACCATGAGCCCGTATCAGCACGGAGAGGTATATGTCACGGATGACGGCGCCGAGACTGACCTCGACCTCGGACATTATGAGCGATTCATAGATGAGGATCTCAACAAATTCTCCAACCTTACGACAGGCAAGGTATATTGGAATGTACTCAACAAGGAACGCCGCGGAGAGTATCTCGGCTCCACCGTGCAGGTCATACCCCATATCACCAATGAAATAAAGGAATTTGTATATCAGGTCGGCAAGACGAGCGAGGCGGACGTAGTTATAACCGAGATAGGCGGTACCATCGGAGACATCGAGTCACAGCCCTTTATCGAGGCGGCAAGGCAGGTATCTCTCGAGGTCGGACGCGAGAACAGCCTCTTCATACATGTGACTCTTGTGCCTTTCTTAAGCGGTTCCGACGAGCATAAGTCCAAGCCTACACAGCATTCCGTGAAAGAGCTCCAAGGCATGGGCATTAACCCCAATATCATCATACTCCGCGCTGACGAACCCTTGGAGGAGTCCATATTTAACAAAATATCACTCTTCTGCAATGTCAAGAAGGACTGTGTCATAGAGAATATCACGCTCCCCGTGCTCTACGAGGCACCTATCATGTTGGAGAAGAGCAATTTCTCCGCCATAGTCTGCCGCGAGCTCGGTATAGATGCGCCGCACATAGATATGAGCGAGTGGAATGCCATGCTCAGCAAGGTGCATAACCGCAGCAAGAAGGTCACCATCGGCTTGGTCGGCAAATACGTGCAGCTGCACGATGCCTATCTCTCGGTAGCGGAGGCACTGCGTCATGCAGGATATGCCAATGACGCCTGCGTCGAGATAAAGTGGATAGATTCGGAGTGCATCACTGAGGACAATGTAGAGGAGGTGCTCCGCGACGTCAATGGCGTGATAGTTCCCGGAGGCTTCGGCAACCGCGGCATAGAGGGCATGATATACGTTGCCAATTATTGCAGGACGCACAATTTGCCGTATCTGGGCATTTGCCTCGGTATGCAGATAGCAGTCATAGCCTTTGCGCGCTATGTGACGGGACTTGCGGATGCCAACTCAAGAGAGTTCAATCCGGACTCGGTAAATAAGGTCATAGACTTCCTGCCAGACCAAAATGACGAGGTCGCAAAGGGCGGCACCTTGCGCCTCGGAGCTTATCCCTGCCATATCAAGGAGGGCACACAGATGCATCGCTGCTATGGTGTCAGCGAGATATCGGAGAGACATCGCCACAGATATGAGTTCAATAATGAATTCCGCAGACTGCTTATCGACACAGGACTCGTCATCAGCGGCACCTCGCCGGATGATTATATAGTTGAGACAGTCGAGATACCGGAAAACGACTACTACATCGGAGTGCAGTTCCATCCGGAGTTCAAGAGCCGTCCAAACAAGGCTCACCCGCTGTTCAAGGGACTCATAGAGGCTGCACTTAAGAATAAGGAGCATTAAAATGCTTAATCACGATCAGTCCAGACAAGACGGCTATCTGTCGCTTATCACAGATGACGACAAGCTGCATGAGGAATGCGGTGTGTTCGGCATATACGCCCCGCGCACGGAGGACGTGGCATCAACCGTGTACTATGGTCTCTATGCTCTCCAGCACAGAGGTCAGGAGGGCTGCGGCATAACTGTCAATGACGACGGTGTGTTTAAGACGCATAAGGACATCGGACTGATCAACGACGTGTTTACGCAGGACACGCTCAAGAGCCTCGGCACAGGCAATATGGCTATAGGACATGTGCGCTACGGCACCACCGGAGGGCGCATCAGAGAGAACTGCCAGCCCATGCAGGTCAATCATGTCAAGGGACATCTGTCGCTTGTGCATAATGGTAATCTTGTAAATGCTGCCACGCTCAGACGTAAGTTAGAGCTTGAGGGAGCTATATTTCATACGAGCAGCGACACTGAGGTCATAGCCTACGAGATAACGCGTGAACGCTTAAGTCATCCGTCCATAGAGACAGCCGTAGAGGCAGCAGCCAAGCTGATAGACGGCGCATTTTCAATAATAGTTATGTCTCCGTCCAAGCTTATAGCCATGAGGGATAAGCGTGGATTTAGGCCGCTGTGCTATGGCAAACGTGAGGACGGAAGCTACATCATCGCCTCAGAGAGCTGCGCTCTCAATGCGGTCGGAGCAAGCTTCATCAGAGATATAGAGCCGGGCGAGATATTGGTCATAGATAAGGAAGGTCCGCGCTCGATCAAGACACACTGCGGCAAGGCTGAGACCTCTGCCTGCGTATTTGAGTATATATATTTTGCAAGACCGGATTCCGTTATAGACGGGGTATCGGTGCATGATGCAAGACTGAAAGCCGGTCGTTTCCTTGCCGAGACACATCCTGCCGAGGCAGATGTGGTAGTAGGCGTGCCAGACTCCGGACTCGATGCGGCGCTCGGATTTGCGAGGGCATCGAGCATACCCTTTGAATTGGGATTTATCAAGAATAAATACATGGGGCGCACATTTATAGAACCCGGACAGTCCAACCGCGAGGACAAGGTGAGGATCAAGCTCAACCCAGTTCCTACGGCAGTACGCGGCAAGAGAGTAGTGCTGGTGGATGACTCCATCGTGAGAGGAACCACGAGCCGCCGTATTATATCACTGCTTAGAGACGCTGGTGCGACTGAGGTACACATGCGCATATCCGCGCCGCCATTTACACACCCCTGCTACTACGGCACGGACGTTGACTCCAAGGAGCATCTCATCGCCTGTAATCACAGCATAGAAGAGATAGCAGAGCTCATAGGCGCAGACTCGCTCGGCTACCTAAGCGTCGAGGCAGCAGGACAGCTTGCCGCAGAGTCCGGCATGGGTTTCTGCACGGCGTGTTTCAGCGGCGCATACCCTACTGAGCTGCCGGATCTCGGCAGCAGCAACCGCTACGAGCATAAGATATCAGAGCAAGGCTGAGGCTTAGTCCGAGTCATTCGGCAAAACGCAGCACAAACTCCTTGAAGCGCGGCAAGGCAAAATCAAGCCTGCCGTAATCATTGGCAACGGCAACTCCCTTTTTGATAAGACGATCGCGGTATATAGCAAACAGATTGGACGCAGTGCCAAGCTGTTCACGTATGGTTTTGACCTTGTTGTCCTCTATCTGTGCCATGGCAATCAAGATATCCTTATCCTTAGACGAAAGCTCAGTCCACAGCTTGTCGTATACATATTCCTCAAGATACTGGCTGTATTCCACAAGCACTTTGGACCAATGAGCAGACCGTTTCCAGCACAGATATCCCAGTACTTGAAATGCAAATGAATACCCTTTGGTTTCACGCGCCATTTTAACCGCATCAGACTCATCGAGCTTAAATATCGAACGATATCGCTCGGCTATCATACCAATATTGAGAGGCTTCAATTCCACCTTGGGTGCACGGTACAGAAAAGTTAGCGTTTCTTCATTCTGCAGTTCATATATTTTGTCGTATAGACCGCTCATTAACAGAAAGACCGGCAACTCTTGCCTTACATATATCTGGAATACACTTGCAAACTCCTTCATAGTCTTGTTGCACACGGCTTCATCTATCGTAACCAAGACTTTTTTGTTGTGCTCTTTAACATTATTAAGCATACGCCTTATGGCAACATTGAGATCCGTCACAGGCTCTCCACCCTCAATCTCAACGCCTATGCCCAAAAATGACAAATTAAGTTTGGCTTGGCGGAATATCTCGCTCAACACATTATGATTGTATAACTCTGCAGCAAATGAGTTAAGCAAATCACGTTCCGGCGTAAGATCTATCACTATCCATTCATCCTTGTTCCTGAAATATTTTCCAAGCTCAGTAAGAAGCACCGTCTTCCCCGAACCCCGTACGCCGGTAATCATACACACTTGGCTGGATGGATTAACACCATCAAGAATATCTATCACTTCTTGTTTCTGAATTGTCCTGTCTATGAGATTAAGCGGTTCACGCCCAAATGACAAAGTAAAAGGATTGTCCATCGTTAC
>CAVHZK010000127.1:0-3440 GCA_963640215.1 bacterium
AGCGCGTAGCAATCCGTACTTTTATTATATGTGGCGCCTGCAAACACGCAGGCATGATAGTTTATTCATAGGCCTCCAGCTCCGATACGGACTTCACAATGAGCCCTCCCGCATTTGCTTCATCCATCGATTTATCTAACATGGCCAAATAATCGGCGTTTCTCTTAGCTTTGAGCATATCGGTGTATTCCTTATCAGAGCCATTATATGACATACTTAACCCCATCACGGTCTGAACGAACGTGTAATCTCGGTAATCTTGCCGTCCTCTACGGTAACAACCGTATTGTACTCGATGAAGCCGGCAAGGTCGTCATTGGCAGCAAGTTCCTCAATTGTGAGCTGTTTGCCCTGATTATTCCAGTCGGAATTGTCTGTTATCACACAGTTATCAGCGATAGGCAGCTTGCCCTGACCCAGCTCGCCGTAGCTGCGGTAATCATCGTAGCTTCGCTCGTAGTACATATCATTGCCGTTGCTTAAGAGGTCATATCCGCCCTCATCCAAGCCGCCGTTAATCATATATATGCCGTCCTTGTCCTCTATGCTGTCTATAAGCACGGTCTCGCTTCCTATAACGATGCTGTCTCCGGCCTTAAGCATAGAGATAACGCCTGCCTCATAATACTGCTCGTAGTAAGCCGTGAAGCTCAAGATATAGCTATCCCCGTCCTTAGTCATATCTGAAGTAGGAGTAAATCTTGCTGCAAATGTGCAATCCATGCTTCCGTCAACAGTGAGGTGATTGACGATAGGCTCGACAGTTATAGGAGCCTCGCCACGCTTAGCTGTCTCAGACTCAGCCGCATACGGCGCATCAGCGGTTTCGACTGCGGTTTCCTCGGTGGCTATTGTCTCAGTCTCAGCAGCGGTGCTTGACTCTACCGCTGTTGTCTCTGTTGTGCTCTTGCTACTGCAAGCACTAAGCGCCGACATAAGCGCTGCAATACCTATAAATGCTGCCAATCTCTTGTAATTAAATTTCATCATAATATTCCTTTCTTGAAGCTGTGCTTAATAAGCTTAGATACTGTTGTGATAGCCTTGAACACCCACATACGCTGAGCAAGCAACCATGCCTGGGCATATACAGGCGCCTCACACTCTAAAAGTGACGAATTACCTCGCACTTACGTGCCATAGCCCTGCATTGCTCATACATGACACTCGGCAATGCTGATACAAATGTACCACACTAAGTATATATTTGATACTCCATTAGCTGATTAAGGTGCAAGCTTTCTCAGATATTCTTCCACGTTTTGGTATTGAATGCCGTCTACCATCTGACTTTTACCGCGATAGAGAACATATTTCCCGGTAATCTGACCATAGCGATGCTCAGTCTGCGCGCATTTTTCTTCATCTATAAGATGACGATACTGCTGCGGTACTACTTCCTCGCTGTGTTTAATCTCAAATATCCTGCAAGAACCAGCATCCGGATCAAATACCACCATATCGAATTCACCCACTGGAAATTGCAATACAAAAACCTGCTTCTTGGCGTTTGCCAATTTTGTTTCCAACAGGACTATATCTTCCAGCATGCGCCCTTTGATCTCAGTCAGGATACGTTCCTGCACGGCGGTACGCTCCGCCAGCGATAGTGCACTGAACGTCTCATCCAGCAGCAGACTGCTGATCAACGCCTCTGCCTGTGCATATCTAAGACCGGGCTGTGCGATCACCGTGCGACTGGACTTTGTGCTGACATCCGGCAGATACAGCACATCAATCTCCTGCGTCAGGTCCAACAAATCCAGATATTCTTTTATCTCCATTGCATAGACCTCGTCCAGATCCACCCTCTGCTCCGCTTTGTTGTATATCTCCAACAGCCTCCGCAGGCTGCCAGTGACGGCGGTAAGATCAACACGATCAAGTATATCCGTTGGCGACTTGCCGTCTCTGCGCAGATTGCTGGCTGAGATGCCAAGGTCATGAGATTTCCAATCCTGCGTCAGCACCTCCAGCGTGAAACGGTGATTGATGTCCTCAACCACACGGTTGATGGCACTGGTCAGCTCATTCTTGTCGTACAGATCCCGCAGGTGACGGAAATGCCCCTCATACTGATAGCAGCGCAGTGAATGCTGAATATTGCGCGCTATGGCAGTGTCCACATATTCGTCAGTACTTTTCTTGCTGGCGAATGTGGATGTCTCGTTATAATGGACGCCACCGAGGCTCATGGTGCCGCCGTAGCGAATATATTCATCTATACCACGAATACCAAGCACCGATTCAAATTCACGATATGGGATAAAGGTGGTATGCAGCAGGATGCAGCGGTCATAGAGCTGTTCATCCTCGGTGAAGAGAAAGCCCAGCGAGTCCGTGCCGGAGAGCACAAGCTTCATGCCGCATGATGCGAACACATCAGAGAACAATGCTGCTCCCTCGATGAAATCCTCCATCAGCGTCACTTCATCAAGGAACACATAGCGGAAGCCCTGAGCCTCCAACAGCTTGAGGTCACGGTTCACGTCCGCCAGCGTATCCTTGGCTGTGATCTGAATGAAGGCTGCCTTAGACAGTTCTGTGTCGCGCATCTCCGCTATCGCCTGACGGATCATGGTGGTTTTCCCTGTCCGACGCAGCCCGTAGAGAATGAATACTTTGTCCTGTGGTTCGCCGTAGACATAATCATGCAGCTGCCGGAAGCACTCTCTCTTACGATAGGCACTAACTGGTGCCGCAAATGAACGTAGCGACCCGCCGACACGGATATTGGTGGTAAGCCCTGAGGTATCTACTTTTTTTTCTTTTGGCAAAAGATTTTTCAACGCCTTCAGTTCCTGCTCTAATTCCTTACGCCGCTCAATCTTGGCACGAAAATCATCCAGCTCATCAGCAGGAATATACTTCTCCCGCCGTTTCTTGCTCTCCGTCCACCTGTGGTAGAAGTATTCCTTTCCGTTGATATTTTTCTTAGTAACAGAACCTGCCGGCAGATCTGCAATCTGCCGCTCCAGCTCTGCCGCCCTTGCCTGTATTTTAGATAAATCCATAGCGCACCTCCTGTGAGATACTCCCCCTTACGAAATTATACCCCTATTATACCCGCAGAATCAAGGGTATAATAGGGGTATAATCTCGTCTAAGCGTACGATTCCTCAACTCATACTGTTTCCTTTATCCCACTACCAACTTGTTTGTCTTCTTTAAGAACTTCGCCGGAATTGGGCGGTCAAGCCGCCATGTGATATTCATGGGTCTGCTGCCTTCATGTTTCACATAGTTTGCCATTCCCAGATAAGTATACGCCTCTGCGCCGCCGCTCAAACGGTCTGACTTAAACTCACGGACGAACAGCAGCACCTTACTACCGCGTTCCTTGTGGTGAATATAGCGCTGACCAGTGGGCGAATTCTCTGCCGTAGTGCTCTGGCTCTGCCAATGAAACAGGCTCTCGCTGATGGAGTAGTCGTTGTACA
>CAVHZK010000128.1:0-10159 GCA_963640215.1 bacterium
TAAACAGCGATAATAAGCTTGTATACGGAGCCAATACCCTTGTATATATGGACTTCAAGCCCGTAGGCTCCATCGAGCCGGATGCTGAGAGTATAGAGTTCAGTGATTTAATCAGAGGGGGAGAGCAGGCAGAAACAAGCTTTGTTATCAGGAATAACGGCCTCTATACCGCCAAGAGCTGTGATCTAAGGCTTGAGGTCATAGATGAGAACGGTAAGATTGAACAGAATATTGAGCTCTCGGATGATCTGCAGAAATATCTTAAGGATATTAAGTTAGAGCCCGGCGAGGAAAACAAACTAAGTGTAATCTGGACTCCGAGCAGTGATCCTGAAGGAAAATACTTAAGGATAAGCGCAAGCGAGAAGACAGTAAACAGCAAGGAATATACTGTAGAGAAAGCCATACCTTGTGGCGCAGATGTGGACTTTATCGACAGTCAGGTTGAATTTGACGGCGAAAAGCTTACAGTTAGCGCAAAGCTTCAGAACATAGGCAGCAAGGACTTAGACGAGCTCAATGTGGCGTTAAAGCATGAGGGAGTATCTACAGAGGACAGCGCAGAGCTGCAGAGAAGCTACATAAGCGGAGGGCTTAAGGCAGGAGAGCAAAAGGAGCTTACATTTACCTATACACCTAAATCCTCAGACTTCAATGACTTTGGTCGAATCGAACTTAAGCTAAGCGCTGTTTCGGGTGAAGAGGAGCTTGCTGCTCAGTATGACAACTACTCAAGCTCTACGCCTGTTATAACCGAGCTTGAGGACGGCGCTGAGCACATAGCAGTGGCTGTCGGAGAGGACAGAGCTCTCAAGGTAAATGCTGCACCATGGGGCGAGCTTGCGGGAACACCGCAGTACAGCTCCAGCGACGGAACCGTAGCTTATGTTGATGAGACCGGCGTAGTCCATGGGCTTAGCGACGGTACTGCTACAATTACGGTATACTTCCCCAAGCTTGCAGTATCCGACACCATCAGGCTTATAGTCGGAACCGGAGTTAAGCAGCAGGCAGCCCATACAAGCACTCGCAATTCGGACAGATATAGGAGTAGCAGTGCCGGGGAGAGCGCCATATCGACCGGAAGCGGTATTCCAAGCGGTGCCATTAACGGAAGCTGGAATTATGATCCGGCAAGCGGCAAGTGGACATTTACAGCCGGTGGCAGGCAGTATAAGTCTGAGTGGGCTTATGTCTATAATCCTTATGCGACCGAGCTTCAGGACAGGGCTGCATGGTTCCGCTTTGACGATGCAGGAAATATGGTTACGGGCTGGTACGACGACACGGACGGCAACCGCTACTTCCTGTGGCCCTTAAGCGACAATGCAATGGGTCATATGATTACCGGATGGCTTAAGATCGGCACGAAGTGGTATTATTTCAAGACCGACTCGGACGGCACTAAGGGCGCACTCTTACGCAACACCATCACGCCTGACGGCTATAGGCTTGATGCTGAAGGCGTATGGACAGGAGAGGTTGCATAAACGCGGATGTATATTTCGAGAGCAACGTCCGCGTAAAACCTATATTTTAGGCGGATTATCTTGACAATGAGCCGCAAAACCTATATAAAGTAATAAGCAAAACGTTTATTTTACGGAGGAATTACCAATGAACAAAAGTGAACTTGTAGCAGCTATCGCCAAGGATACAGGCGTTACCAAGAAGGATATTGAGGCAGTCATCAAGGGGCTTACCGCTGTTATCCACACAGAGCTCCACAAGGGCGGCAAGGTTCAGCTTCCTGAGCTTGGATCATTCAAGGTATCTGAGAGAGCAGCAAGAACCGTACGCAATCCGAGAACAGGCGAGAGCATGAAGTCTCCTGCTTGCAAGGTAGCTAAGTTTACAGCAGCTAAGGCTTTCAAGGAGGCTGTTAACGCTAAGAAGAAGAAGTAATTGATGAGGCTTGACAAATATCTCAAGGTATCAAGACTTATCAAGAGACGCACAGTAGCCTGTGATGCCTGCAATGCAGGGCGTGTCATGGTGAACGGCAAGCCGCAGAAGGCCTCATACGAGGTGAAGGTCTCGGATCGTATCGAGATTAGCTTTGGTGAGAGATCCGTGGCGGTCGAGGTACTCTCTCTCGAGGAGACTCAGAGGAAGGACGAGGCCAAGGACATGTACAGGTATGTTTGATATATGAGCGCAAGGACAGCAAGGCACAGAGCCAACAATCTGAACAGCAATATCGGTATCATGGTCTGTTTCATCGTGATGATCGGGCTGATAGCAGGTGTTGTCTACAAGGATGAGCGGGACATGCGCGAGCAGGAGCGCGGATATATCGAACGTGAGGCTTCACTGAACAAGCAGATCGAGGAGGAGGAGCAGCGTACCAAGACGCTCAACGAGCGCAAGAAGTACGTGACTACCGACCAGTATATCGAGGAGGTAGCGAGGAACGAGCTTGGATTGCTCAATCCTGACGAGATACTCATCCAATCGAGAGATGAATAACAGTGACTTATAACGACTCAGCCCGGATTTCCGCTTGGGATTCCGGGCTGTTTTCAATTGTAACTATCGACTATAATTGGACGTGTACACGGCGCAATGATATGTGCATTGAGGCTAATGCACCTCGTCGCTAAGTATACAGCAATCCGGTAACGACTGGGGACAAAATACCTTTTGACCCTGATGTACATAGGCATGGACAGATTTCAAAACAAGATACTTCAATACATACGTGAAAACGACCTGCTGACCGCGGGAGATGCCGTAACAGTGGGCTTTTCCGGCGGCGCGGATTCCGTGTGCCTGCTGACAGTGCTGAGTAAGCTCAAGCGCCTGCTGAAGATAGAACTGCAGGCAGTCCATGTCAATCACAAGCTGCGTGGAGCGGAAGCACTGAGAGATGAGATGTTTTGCTCAAAATACGCCGAGCATATAGGCGTAGCTTTCAGCGCGGTAGATGTAGAGGTCAGGGAATATGCCGCAGAGCACAGGCTTACCGAGGAGGAGGCAGGGCGCATATTGCGCTACGAGGCATTACAGGAGAGAGCGCGTGAGTTTGCAAGAGAGAGCCAAGGCAGCGCGATCATAGCTGTAGCCCATCATGCAGATGATCAGGCGGAGACTGTCCTCCTTAATCTCCTGCGCGGAAGCGGCCTCAAGGGACTCGCAGGTATGAGAGTAAGGCGCGGCAATATCATTCGCCCGTTACTCGGAGTGAGTCGTCAGGAGATAGTAGCCTACCTTGATGCGCAGAGTATAGCGTATGTGACTGACTCTACCAATGCGGAAAATGATCATACCCGCAACCGTCTGCGTAATATCATTATCCCGGAGCTTAAGTCCGAGATAAACAGCGCCGCGAGTGAGCATATAGGCTTCATGGCATCACTGGCAAGGGAAGCGGACGAGTATATACATTCTGAAGCGGTACACTTTGTCAATGAGCTCGGCGAGGCGGAAGTAAAAGGGGATATCAGGAGACTGAAAATAAATCAGACGGCACTCAAAGAAAAAGCCCGCATATTGCGCAGATATGTTATAATCGAGACGCTTGTCCGCCTCGGGGTACCGCTCAAGGACTGGGGCGAGAAGCATTTTACGGATATAGATGATGCACTCTTTAAGCACAAGGGGCATCATGTGGATCTGCCGGGTGGAGTCTATGCGGAAAATGCGCATAAGGAGACTTATCTGTGCGTGAGAGCACCACACTGAAGCAATCGCAAGGCGCAAGCCTACAGGACGACGTACACACAGCCGGCTTAAGCCAAAGG
Organism: bacterium; assembly: GCA_963640215.1. Lineage (GTDB taxonomy): Bacteria > Bacillota > Clostridia > Lachnospirales > Lachnospiraceae > Avilachnospira. Next base: position 3,744 of record CAVHZK010000128.1, read on the forward strand.
GACAGTGGCGCAAGTGCCCTCACGGGCATAGCTCACAGACCGGCAGCATTGGAATAATACAAGGAGAAACAACATGGAAGCTAATCTGAACCCTGAGGTCAAGGTACTGATACCGCAGGAGGAGCTGGAAGCCAAGATACGCGAGATGGCAGCTGAGATAAGTGCAAGGCACAAGGGGCATGAGCTGCACCTTATATGTGTGCTCAAGGGCGGCGCGTATTTTATGACGGAGCTCTCCAAATACATCACGGTTCCGGTTACCATAGATTTCATGTCGGCATCGAGCTATGGCGCCGGCACGACGAGCAGCGGCGTTGTCAAGATAAACAAGGATCTGGACGAGCCCATAGAGGGTAAGCACGTTATAGTGGTGGAGGACATCATTGATACCGGCTACACTCTGTCCTATCTCCTCAATTTCCTCAAGGCGAGACAGCCTGCATCCTTGGAGCTTGCGGCCATACTCAACAAGCCCTCAAGGAGAGTGGTGGATGTGGATATAGATTATTACGGCTTCAATGTTCCGGACAAATTCATCGTCGGTTTCGGACTCGATGCCAATCAGCGATACCGCAACCTGCCCTACATAGGATATATAGATACTTAACGCAGATGATTGACGGACAAACGACAAGGCCTTCTTAGCTTAAGAGACAGGCACGCCTGACAGACAAGTCATGAGTCTATATATCGACACTTTTAATGCAAGCTCTATAAATAAGACAAGGTTTTACATGCAATGAACAACAGAACTTTCAGATTCCCGTGGTTGGCACTACTGATGATCATGGCCATATATGGCGTGATGCTCTATCAGGCTCGTTCCAACAGCACAACAGTTACCGCCCAGGGCATAGAGCAGATGCTCTCCGACCCATCAGGTGTGCAGAATGTGGTCATCAGCTCCTCGAGAGAGAACGATACGGGAAGCATAAATCTCAGATACAAGGGCGCCGATTACACGGCTGTGATAACAGATGCAGACAGGATAGCGGAGAAGCTTGATGCAGAGGGCATAGATTACAGCGTCAAATTGGATTCCGGATTCTCATTTGCAGACCTGATACCCTATGCAATTATGCTCATTATGTTCGTCGTGCTTATGCGTACGATGACTGGCGGCAGGGCAGGCGGACAGATGATGAATTTCGGCAAAAGCCGCGCCAGACTCTCTGTCAACAACGATCTCAACATGGATAATGTTGCCGGTATGGTGGAGGAGAAGGAGGAGCTCAAGGAGATAGTAGAGTTCTTAAGCGACCCCAAGTCATTTATAGACATGGGAGCACGTATCCCCAAGGGCATCATACTCGTAGGCTCTCCGGGAACCGGCAAAACTCTGCTCGCCAAGGCGGTAGCAGGTGAGGCCAAGGTGCCTTTCTTCAGCATATCCGGCTCAGATTTCGTGGAGATGTATGTCGGTGTAGGTGCGGCGCGTGTCAGAGATATGTTCGATGAGGCCAAGAGGAACAGCCCCTGCATTATATTTATAGATGAGATAGACGCTGTGGCAAGGCGCAGAGGCACAGGACTCGGCGGATCACATGACGAGAGAGAGCAGACGCTTAACCAGATGTTAGTCGAGATGGACGGCTTCTCGCCCAATCAGGGCATCATAGTCATGGCAGCGACCAACCGTGTGGATATACTTGATCCTGCTATCATGCGTCCGGGTCGTTTCGACCGCAAGATAGTGGTAGGTAAGCCCGATGTGGCAGCAAGAGAGGCGATACTCAAGCTTCATGCCAAGAATAAGCACCTCGATAAGGATGTTGACCTAAGGCGCGTGGCGCAGACTACAGCCGGATTTACCGGAGCAGACCTCGAGAATCTCCTAAATGAGGCTGCCATCAGTGCGGTCATGTCCAAGAAGAGCGAGATAAGCTCCAAGGATATAGAGGACGCATTTATCAAGACAGGTATAGGCACGGAGAAGCGCTCCAAGGTCATCTCTGACAGAGACAAGCGTATCACCGCCTACCATGAGACAGGACACGCCATACTATTCCATCTCTTAGACGATGTAGGACCCGTGCACATGATAAGCATTATCCCGACAGGCGAGGGCGCCGCGGGCTACACTATGCCGCTGCCGGATAAGGACGACAGCTTCATCACCAAGGGACAGCTAAAGCATATGATTATGGCTGCTATGGGCGGACGTATAGCTGAGGAGCTGATATGCGAGGACATAACCACGGGCGCCTCTCAGGATATCAAGCAGGTGACCAAGATAGCTCGCGCCATGGTGATGCAGTACGGCATGAGCGATGCCATAGGCATGATCAACTGCGATGACAATGGCGATGATGTATTCTTAGGCTATGACATAGCGCACAACAAGAGCTACAGTGACGAGATGCTTAAGACCATCGACAGTGAAGTCGGCAAGCTAGTGAGCGACTGCTACAAGGCAGCCAAGGATATAATCATGCAGCACCGCGATGTGTTAGAGCGTAGCTGTGAGCTGCTCCTTAAGAAGGAGAAGCTCAGCGGTGAGGAGTTTGCGGCATTATTTGCTGAGCAGGCGTAAGACAAGACAGACGGCTATGAAGAGATGTGTGATAGTGGGCGGCGCACCCATTGAGCGCTACGACAGGATCAAGACTTATCTTGATGCTGAGAGTGATTATTATGTCTTCTGTGACTGCGGTCTGTGGCACGCCGAGCCGCTCGGCATAAGGCCGGAGCTCATAGTGGGGGATTTTGATTCGCACAAGAGACCGGATACCGATACGGAGACCATAGTGCTCCCCACGGAGAAGGACGATACCGATACGGCGCATGCCTTTGAGGAGGCTGTGCGCAGGGGGTATCGGGAGTTTCTCCTTATCGGCATGACGGGACGGAGACTCGATCACACTCTCGGCAATGTCTATTTATTGGTGCACGCCTTCGAGCTCGGCTTGAAGGCTATGATAGTGGACGACTGCTCGGAGATAAGTGTAGTAGGCGCCGAGCCGGTGGTCATAGATGACAGTATGCCTTATTTCTCACTCATCAATGTCACCGGACGTGCAAGAGGCATATATATAGAGGGGGCAAAGTACCCGCTCGACGGAGCAGAGATCAGATACGACTGCCAATACGGCATCAGTAACGAGGTGCTGCCGGGAGGCAAGGCAAGTATCTGTGTTAAGGACGGATTGTTGCTACTTGTGCGAGATGTGGAGGGGTGAGCACAGCTTGGAATAGGTAGACAACCATATCTGCGTGTTTGCAGGAGCCACATATAATAAGAGTACGGATTGCTGCGTGCTTACGCACTCTCGCAACACTTTTAGAGTAATTCTGCCGCTGACAGTTTGTCAGCGGCAGAATTGTTCCACGGTGTGTCTACTTATCTTTCTTTCATATACTCATCCGCATCCTTGAAGAAGCTCGCTATAATGAGCAATATGACCAGTGCTATCGGAAATGCAGCTATAATAGATACAGTCTGAAGATTGCTCATGCTGCTCTCGGAGAAGAGCAACGCGATAGGCAGCATGATAAGGAGCAATGACCAGAATAGGTTCATGCCCTTCGAGGCCTGTTCTCCCTCGCGAAATTCGCGATAGGAATAATTGGATGCGACCAAGGTTATCGAGTCAAACGAAGTCGCATAGAAGCATATCATTGAAAATATCAGCAGCACAAGCATCAGCTTAAAGCAGGGCATGGTCTCAATCACGGCTATAATGGTATCGTACAGGTTACCGTTAGCCGTATATATGCCCATCACGTCCAAGACCCCGTGCATCTGCAGTCCGAGCGAGTAATTTCCGAGTATTATAAATGAGATAAAGGTAGAGCCCATGCCGAAGGCATAAGCTCCGAGCACGACCTGTCTGACCGTGCGTCCCTTGGAGATGCTGCCCATGAAGAAGGGCGAGGCTACGCACCAGACCATCCAGTACGCCCAGTAGAATATGGCCCAGTTCTGCGGAAATGACGAGCTGCGCAGAGCATCTGTCCAGGTGCTTAAGGCTATGAAATGCTGCGCGAGATTGCCCATAGCGGTAAATCCTGTTTCTACAATATATCTTGTTTCGCCGCCACAGAGCAGCAATATGCCCACAAATGCGTAGAAAACATACATGCACAGGCGTGCAAGGAAATTAATGCTCTTCATGCCGCGCAGCACGCAGTAGGTGTATACGGCGCAGATAACGAGCAATATGCCGATAGTAAGGAGCACGGAGTCGCTTACTCCGATGAGTCTGCATATAGCACGAGAGAGCAGCGGAGTAGCAACTGAAAATGTGGTAGCAGTACCTGCTATAAGCGCCGCAACAGCCAAGACATCAATACATTTGCCGGGAGCACGATCCGTGTATCTGCCGAGTATGGGTCGGCACGCCTCGGAGTATTTCTGCTTGCTGCGCTTTCTCACATGGAGCATGAAACCAAAGCAGGCGGCAAGAGCCGCATAGAAGCTCCACGGTATCGGACCCCAGTGAAACAAAGGTATGGTCGAGGCCCAGTCCTGTACGGAGCCAAGCTCGGATATGCGCGGCTCGTCGGCATAGAGCATCCATTCGCAGAGCGAATAGAAGAGTATGTCAGCGGCAAGTCCTGCGGTAAACATCATAGAGCCCCACGCAAAGAAGCTATACTTAGGCTTGTCCCCGGGCTTACCGAGCACTATATTGCCATACTTGGAAAATGCCATATAGAGTGAGATAAGGAAGACGCCGAGTCCTACGATGAGGTAGTATACGCCTAACTCGTCACCAAGGAAATGTCTTATCGCACCCAGCATATTACCTGAGCCTGTCGGGTCTATGACAAAGAATATACATAAAATAGAAATAGCCGCGAATGGCACGGCGGTTGTAAAGGGGTCGATATTTCTTAATCTGTTCATGTCAGTTCTCCCAAGGTAACAAAGGTCTGAAAGTGCAGCAGTTGCACAAGACAAATCCGTAGTCGATATTCAGAACAAAGCTGCAGCAGATAAAATGATGCTTATCCTTTAATCAGTAGCCGCTCACAAACCACAGCCTTCAATTAAATCTACAGCGCAGTCTGTGTTCAAAAATACGATATCTGGCTAAATTTTGAACATTCTACACTTGAAGCACAACATTGTCAAGTTAAGTCGCAAAAAACGACTGGCTGACGAAAAAACTGAAGTGAAAAGAATAAAACTTTTATAAAATCGCAAATGAGTTCATATTTTGTACATGTTTTGATTAAATAATGTGATATAAAAAGTGTTGACGAATGACAGTGCAGGCCGCGTGCTTGCACGCGAGAACGCACTGTCATTTGGCAACCTACCTGCATGAGCGATGAAGGGCGATAGCCCGGAATGCGAATGTGCGCGTAGCAATGAGGAAGAAACTGGAGCTTGCTCAAGTTTCTGACGAATGCCGCGTCACGAGCGAAACGTAAGTGGAGCTCGCCAGGCAGGATTGCGAGAGTGCGAAGCACGTAGCAATCCGTACTTTTATAATAAATAAAGGTGTCAATGAATGACAGGATTGCGAGAGAATTTATTAAGAGGAACGACATGGCAAATTTAGGAAACATTTTCGATTATAAAAATGATCCGAACCGAAGCAAATATGACAGAGGCAACAACTTCCCCAAGCCGGACAAGCGGCTCACGATGTATGTCATATTTGTATTGGCGGTGATGCTCATCATTAACTTAGTTATAGCACCCGCGATGCAGAACAGCCGCATAGTGCAGACGAGCTACGACACCTTCCTTGACGCATTGTCAGACAGGCAGGTCGAGCAGGTCGAGTTAGATGATTCAACCATCAAGTACACGGTGCAGGGCAGCGACTCCATATATGAGACCGGACGTATCAATTACTTCGGAGAGGTTGAGCGCATGTATGCTGCCGGTGCGGAGTTCACTCAGGAGATACCGCAGACCGTGTCGCCTATATGGGCTATCATCTATAACCTGCTACCGCTCGCACTGATGATATGGTTCGGCTACTACATGATGAAGAGCATGAAGCAGCGCGGCGGCGGATTCATGGGCATGGGCGGCTTCGGCAAGGCCAATGCCAAGGTCTACGAGAACAACAACGTCGGCATAAAGTTCAAGGATGTAGCGGGCGAGGACGAGGCCAAGGAACTCTTGGCTGAGATGGTAGATTTCCTCCACGAGCCCAAGAAATACAATGCCATAGGCGCAAAGATCCCCAAGGGCGCACTGCTTGTAGGCCCTCCTGGAACAGGTAAGACCATGCTCGCTAAGGCAGTAGCAGGTGAGGCAAATGTGCCATTCTTCAGCATATCCGGCTCCGAGTTCGTCGAGATGTTCGTCGGCATGGGAGCTGCCAAGGTGAGAGATCTCTTCAAGGAGGCTGAGAAGAAGGCACCTTGTATCATATTTATAGATGAGATCGATGCCATCGGCAAGAAGCGCGGCGGCAACGGCTTTGGCGGAAACGACGAGAGAGAGCAGACAC
>CAVHZK010000128.1:10169-17248 GCA_963640215.1 bacterium
CACTTAACCAGCTGCTCACCGAGATGGACGGCTTTGACGGCACCAAGGGTATCATAGTGCTCGCTGCCACCAACCAGCCGGACACGCTTGATCCGGCACTCCTGCGCCCCGGTCGTTTCGACAGACGTGTTCCGGTAGAGCTACCAGATATGCAGGGCAGAGTCGATATATTGAAGGTTCACGCGGCCAAGGTCAAGATGGCAGGCAACATACGCTATGAGGATATAGCCAAGGCCTGTCCCGGTGCATCGGGTGCGGAGCTTGCCAATATGATTAACGAGGCGGCACTGCGCGCGGTCAAGGCAGGCAGAGAGAGAGTCAACCAGCAGGATCTCGAGGAGAGTATCGAGGTCGTCATGGCAGGCTACAAGAAGAAAAATCAGGTGCTTACGAGCAAGGAGAAGCTCATAGTTGCCTACCACGAGGTAGGACATGCACTCGTGGCAGCCAAGCAGGACAATTCCGCGCCTGTGCACAAGATAACTATCATCCCGCGCACCTCCGGTGCACTCGGATATACGATGCAGGTGGATGAGAACGGCAACCATTATCTGATGAGCAGGCAGGAGCTTGAGAACAAGATAGCTACGCTCACCGGAGGACGTGCGGCTGAGGAGCTCATATTTAAGAGCATTACGACGGGTGCCTCCAATGATATAGAGCAGGCGACCAAGTTAGCAAGGGGCATAATTGCCACCTACGGTATGAGTGATACCTTCGACATGGTTGCGTTGCAGACCAAGAACAATGCTTATCTTGGCGGCGATATGTCCATAGCCTGCTCCGAGGAGACTATGAAGGCTGTGGACGATGAGGTTATAGCCCTCGTCAAGACACAGCACCAGAAGGCATACAAGATACTGGAAGACAATATCATGAAGCTCCACGAGATAGTTAAATATCTCTATGAGAAAGAGACTATCAGCGGCGAGGAGTTCATGAAGATACTCGAATCAAACGAGAATACTATAGAGGAACAGGCCAAGGCTGCGGAAGCCGAGCAGGCAGCAGTTGAGCAGACTGTGACTGAGCAGTCGACAAACGAGCAGACAGCAGCCAAGCAGCAGGCAACAACAGAGGATGGAAGAACGGACACTCAAGGTTCTTGAATATGACAAGATAAGGGAGAGGCTTAAGAGCTATGCTACAAGCGAATTAGGCAGAGCATTATGCGACAAGCTTAAGCCCTCCTCCAATTATCGCCACATCAGCAAGTGGCAGCAAAATACAAGCGATGCACTTAGGCGTATTAACCAGAGGGGCAGTAGTGTCTCGTTTGGTGGAGTGCGCGATATAAGCGACATACTTAAGCGTCTCGACTTAGGTGCAACTCTATCCATGCAGGAGCTTATCTCGGTAAGCTCCTCTTTGACTGTGACGGACAGAGTATTAAGCTACTCAAGGAGCAGCGACAAGGAACAGCAGGAGGATACGCTCTCGGAGACCTTCGCCCTGCTTACTCCGCTCACCAATATCAACAGGGAGGTAACGAGGTGTATACTCTCGGACGATGAGATGGCAGACGATGCCTCACCGGGGCTGCTCTCGGTCAGACAGAGCATTAAGCGCACGGAGGCAAGCGTGCATGAGACCATGCAGACCAAGCTTAATTCCTGCCGTGATTATCTTACCGACGCCATCATAACACAGCGCGACGGAAGATACTGCTTGCCGGTCAAGGCGGAGTACAAGTCCAAGGTGCCGGGCATGGTGCACGACGCATCATCCACCGGCATGACTTTATTTATAGAGCCTCTTGCGGCGGTCAACCTCAACAACAAGCTCAAGGAGTTAGAGGCGACGGAGCGTGAGGAGATAGACAGGGTACTTATCTCGCTCAGCGAGAGTCTTATGCCGTATACAGATACGATATCCGACAATATCAAGCTCTTGGCAAGATTAGACATGATATTTGCGAAGGCACTGTATTCGGCCGATATAGACGGGACAGAGCCTAAGTTCAGCAGGGATAGGAGTATCGACATCAAGGCGGCGAGACACCCGCTCATAGACCGGGACAGGGTGGTGCCCATAGACTTGCGCTTAGGCAGTGACTTTACTACGCTGGTTGTCACCGGACCGAACACGGGCGGCAAGACAGTCTCGCTCAAGACCGTGGGACTACTTACTCTCATGGCACAGGCGGGGCTGCATATACCTGCCGGCGAAGGCTCAGTCACTGGCATATATGACGAGGTATATGCGGATATCGGAGACGAACAGTCTATAGAACAGAACCTCTCGACATTTTCCGCACATATGACTAATATAGTGGACATATTGGGACGGGCTGATGCAGGCTCCTTATGCCTCTTTGACGAGCTCTGCTCCGGCACTGATCCGACGGAGGGCGCGGCGCTCGGTATAGCCGTGCTGAATTTCCTCCGCAATATGCGTACCAATACCATGGCTACTACGCACTATAGCGAGATTAAGCTGTATGCGCTTGAGACTGTAGGAGTGGAAAATGCCTGCTGCGAGTTTGATGTGGCGACACTGAAGCCGACCTACAGGCTCTTGATAGGCATACCCGGCAGATCCAACGCATTTGCCATATCAAAAAGACTCGGACTGCCGGACTTCATCATAGATGATGCCAGACAGCGCATAGCAGCAGAGCATGAGAGCTTCGAGGATATCATCGGCAAGCTGAACGAGGACCGCGCTCGTACCGCCAAGTCCAAGGAGGAGGCAGAGCTCGCTCTAAGGGATGCTCAGCAGCTTAGAGACAGACTTAAGCAGAAGGAAGAGCGGCTGGAGTCGGGCAGGGAGAAGCTCCTAAATGACGCCAAGGAGGAGGCAAGACGCATACTCCTTGAGGCCAAGGAGACTGCGGACGAGGCGATAAGGAATATCAGTCGCTACGGCACGGAGAGCAACCAGTCGGCAGCAGAGGCAGAACGCGACAGGATAAGACAGAATCTCAAAGGCACTGCGCCAAGCTCGGGCTTAAGCACCAAGGGACCGTCTAAGCCAGTATCGCCCAAGCGCCTTAAGGTAGGCGATGAGGTGCGTATTATGAGCATGGGCGGCGTCACAGGCAGACTTACATCCCTGCCGGACAAGGATGGTAATGTATCCGTGCAGATGGGATTTATGAACTCAAGGGTGCGAGTCAGGGACATAGAGCTTGCAGAGGGCGCATCCAGTAGCAGGAGTGGTACGGGGTCCGGCAGCGTCAAGGGCAGAACACAGACCAAGACACACAGCAGCGACAACGGATATACCAAGAGCTTCGGTGCCAAGGCTCTTACAGTGCATCCCGAGCTCAATCTCATAGGTATGACCACAGACGAGGCGCAGCCGGAGCTTGAGAAATATCTTGACGACGCCTACCTTGCGGGCTTAAATACAGTGAGAATAGTGCATGGCAGAGGCACGGGCGCACTCAAGGATATGGTACACAGACAGCTCAAGACGATTAAGTATGTCAAGGAATACAGGCTCGGAGTCCACGGAGAGGGCGATACGGGAGTGACCGTGGTCACCTTCAAGTAGTGCGGCGGATACAGACCGGTGAGGTTCAGCTCTATACGTGGCACTTACATGGGCTTAGCTGCTTGTAGGTATAAGGCTGCACACAATACACGAGGACAAGCACAGGGCAGACAAATCACAGATATAAGGCGGTAGCTTATGGCAGAGAAACAGAGAATAATGATAGTTGACGACGATCCTTCCATAGCGGAGCTTATCAGCCTGTATCTTGAGAAGGAATGTTACGATACGAGAATAGAGGGCGATGGAGAGGCCGCGCTTAAGGCATTTGACGTATACAAGCCAGACATGATACTCTTAGACCTCATGCTCCCCGGCATGGACGGCTATCAGGTGTGTCGTCGTATCAGAAATGATTCGGACGTACCTATCATGATGCTCTCAGCTAAGGGCGAGGTGTTCGACAAGGTGCTCGGTCTCGAGCTTGGCGCAGACGACTATATGATCAAGCCCTTTGACTCCAAGGAACTGGTCGCAAGAGTCAAGGCAGTGCTGAGGCGTACTGCAGCAGGGCACAGGGCACCGGAGAAGACAGATAAGAAGGATGACTGTGTGGAGTACGTAGGTCTCCAGGTCAATATGTCCAATTATTCGGTTATATATAATGACAGGACGGTTGAGATGCCGCCCAAGGAGATAGAGCTATTGTATTTTCTTGCGTCCTCACCCAATCAGGTATTTACGAGGGAGCAGCTCTTAGATCATATCTGGGGCTACGAATACATAGGCGATACGCGCACCGTGGATGTGCATATCAAGCGTATCAGAGAGAAGCTTCCCGGCAATGAATACTGGAGTATCTCCACAGTATGGGGCATAGGATATAAATTCGAGCTTAAGCGAGGTGGTTTGGTATGAACAGACAGAATATGAAGGGATTGGTGTTCGGAGCGCTGTTTACGGCACTCACCTGCGTGTTTACCATGGTTATCAAGGTACCGACGCTTGGCACCAACGGTTATGTAAATATAGGCGATACGGGAGTACTGCTCAGTGCTTGGCTGCTCGGCAGTTGGTACGGAGTAGTGGCAGCAGGACTTGGATCAGGACTCGCTGATATCCTGAGCGGATATCCGGTCTATGCGCCGGGAACATTTATAATCAAGCTACTCATGGCGTTAGCGGCATGTGGCATACATAAGGCGTTCGCAGCAAATAAACACAGCTCGCGCACGGCAGGGAAGCTCGCCGTATATGCGGTATCGGCTGTGGCGGCGGAGTGCATCATGGTGCTCGGATATCTGATATATGAGTATTTCGTGCTCGGATACGGCGCTGCTGCGCTGCCATCGGTAATCAGCAACACGGCACAGGCAGGCAGCAATATAGTGCTCAGTCTCGTGCTCATCATGGTATTAGAGAAGAGTCATGTATGGGAGCGCGCGACGCAGGAGCGTTGAGTGCGGGTATAATAAGGAAACGTGCATTTACCTCGGCAGATGCACTATAGGATAAGGCTATGGACGATAGAGAGATAACTATAGAGGATATAGAGGAGCAGACCGCGACAGTGGTCAGGGAGCTCTTGGACGTGGCTAAGCTTGAGAGAGGACAGATACTTGTCGTAGGCTGTTCATCGAGCGAGGTCGGAAGCTTCAAGATAGGCTCACATTCAAGCGCAGGGATAGGCAAGGCTATATGCAACACTATACGCAGGGAGCTTAAGGACAGAGGCATCTTCCTTGCGGCACAGTGTTGCGAGCACTTAAACAGAGCTGTCATCATAGAGCGAGAGGCCGCTGAGCACTATGGTTATGATGCTGTAAATGTAGTTCCGCAGCTTAAGGCAGGAGGCTCATTTGCAACGGCAGCGTATGGATTATTCAAGGAGCCGGTGGCGGTAGAGCACATCAGGGCTCACGCGGGCATAGACATAGGTGATACGCTTATCGGCATGCACCTAAGAGATGTAGCAGTGCCGGTACGCATCGCGACCAAGTCCATAGGAGCTGCACATGTAGTCTGCGCAAGAACCAGACTTAAATTCATAGGCGGAGAGCGCGCACATTACGACTTAGACAAGGCATGACGCAACAGTCGATAGCCCGGACAATTCACGATAGTAGATAGCTAGGATATACTGCATTCGTGTCATTTAGTGTGAAAATATCGAAAATAATCATGTAATTTAGTGTAAAAAGTATAGAGAAAATTACAGATTTTTACATGAATATCTGCTATACTATGTTCAGTACCTTTAAGGAGGACTGCTTATGTATAGAAAAATTATGGGCTTCCTGGAAGCGTGGAAAGAAGATAAACACCGCAAGCCGCTTATATTACAGGGCGCAAGACAGGTTGGAAAGACCTACTCGATTCTGGAATTTGGCCGCATCCATTATGAAAATGTGGCATATTTTAATTTTGAAACCAATCCGAGGCTGAACGAGACCTTTGAGGAGAATATCAGCCCCGACTATCTGATACCGATTCTATCTCATATCGCAGGGCAGACCATCGTAAAAGGAAAAACACTGATAGTATTCGATGAGGTACAGCTCTGTGAGAGGGCATTGACTTCACTCAAATACTTTTGTGAGGACGCTCCGGATTATCACATCATCGTCGCGGGCAGCTTACTCGGAGTGGCAGTAAACAGAACAAAATTCTCTTTCCCTGTGGGAAAGGTCGATATGAAGACGCTGTATCCTATGGATATAGAGGAGTTTATGTTAGCGCTCGGCGAGGACGATCTGGTGGAGCAGATTAAAAGGTGCTTCCAAACTGATACGCCGCTGCCGTCCGCTCTGCATGACGCCGCAATGCAGCGCTACCGCCAGTATCTTGTGGTCGGTGGTATGCCGGAGTGTGTGATGCAGTTTGCCGAAACAAAGGATTATGTACTTGTCCGTCATACGCAGGATACGATACTTGCAAGCTATCTCAATGACATGAGCAAGTACAACAACCTAAATGAGATTAAGAAGACCAGACTGGTCTATGACAATATTACCGTGCAGCTCTCCAAGAAGAACACACGCTTTCAATACAAGCTGGTCAAGAAAGGCGGACGTGCTTCGGAATTTGAAAATGCGATTGAATGGCTTAGTCTGTCAGGTATCGTGTCACAGGTCTACAAGGTCGAGCAAATCAAGAAACCGCTCGAAGATTACCGCGACATTGACGCATTCAAAATCTATGTGTCAGACCTAGGCCTTCTCTGCGCCAAGAAGGATTTGACCGCTAATGACATACTCTACATGGTAGATGAAATCAATGATTTCAAAGGCGGTATGGCGGAGAATTATGTTAATGTTCAGCTCTCCATTAACGGCTACCGCACCTACTATTGGGAGTCTGAGCGCGGGGCCGAGATAGATTTTATCATTCAGCGTGACGGGCAGCCTATACCCATAGAGGTCAAGTCAGCCGACAACACCAGAGCCAAGAGCCTGAAGGTCTACATGGACACCTACAAGCCCGCCTATGCTATCAAGCTCTCCACCAAGAACTTTGGCATAGAGGACAATAAGAGAAATATTCCGCTCTATGCCGCATTTTGTATCTGAAAGATACAGCCAAGTACGAGTGTATGAATAAATCTCTGTAAATAGGATCTCTTGTGATGCTTGATTGTGTCA
>CAVHZK010000129.1:0-7218 GCA_963640215.1 bacterium
ATCCTATCTATACAGGATATATCGTGTCTGGGACAGTGCTCGCTGACGGTGGCACTGCCTATAATATCTTCGAGAGGCATAGAGGTATCCATATTGCCGTCGGCACTGATGAGCACGCATACGGGCGGATTTACTGGCTATACCTGTCTTGATCTCACGGACGAGATGCCTAAGATTACAGAGCACTGGCTTAAGGAAGGTATTAGCTTCGATGCCATATATACAGGGTACATAGGCGATGCGAGACAGTTTGAATTGATCAAGTATTGCTGTGACACGCTGCTTAAACCTGGCGGACTGGTGATTGCAGATCCTGCCATGGCGGACAATGGCGTGCTCTATTCGGCATTAGATGAAAATATAGTAGGCGGCATGAGAGAGATGATAGGGTACGCAGACCTAATCATGCCAAATCTTACCGAGGCGGCATTTTTATTGGGAATGGAATATAAGGGAGCCTATAGCCGTGATGAGGTAACGGACATGCTTAAGCGCCTATCGGCAATGGGGCCGAAGGAGGTCATCATAACAGGCACAGGCTTTAATCCGGACAGGATAGGAGCCATGGCATATAATGCCGGTACCGGCGAGACAGACGAGTACGATACAGCAAGGCAGGTAAAAAGCTACCACGGGACGGGTGATATATTTGCATCGATAGTAGTAGCAGACAAGCTTAACGGCATGAGTCTGGGGGAGTGTATCAGGGACGCATGCACATTTACAGAAAAATGTATCAGGAAGACACTGCCGGTCGAAAATCATGAGTACGGAGTGTGCTTTGAACAGGTGCTTGCAGAGGAGCGCAGGCGACCCGGAGAAGCTCGGTAGCAAGAGACTTTTCAGGCAGGTGGCAAGGTCAAGCAGACTGCTATATTTACGCATTTGCAGAAAACACATAATCTATAGGGAAATGGAGTGTGCAGTGCTTAAGTGATGCATATAGCCGTCTGACAACATTTTCCAGAATAAGAGGCAGGGCATGAACACCAATCACGTCAATGACGATATCGACAAGACCGACAACAGCAATGACTGTGCTGGAAGGATAAGAGACAATTATCATTCCATGACCAAGACGCAGAAGAAGATAGCCAAGTTCATCATCAACAATGAGGACTTTGTGCTGGCGAGCTCTATAACTGTGCTTGCCAAGAAGATAGGCACAAACCCGGCATCGATAACAAGATTCTGTCAGAGTCTCAGGTACAAGGGCTACAACGAGCTCAAGTTCTATATCGAAAATGACATGCTCCTCTTGCCCGAGAAGAGTGAGAGCGTCACCAAGAACGATTCACTCTCCGTCAGCATCAAGAAGATAACGAAGTTTGAATTGGAGGCACTCAACGACACGGTGAGCCTCGTAGACGAGCGAGAGATACAGCGCGCGGTAAATGCCATCAACAAGGCCGGCAAGGTGTATTTCTATGGCGAGGGCGGTACAGGATCTGCGGCGCAGATGGGGTATTATCTGTTTATGCAGAGCGGAGTAACCAGTAATTATTTCCAGTCCAAGATAATAATGCTGATGGCAAATGCGCATCTCCAGAAGGGCGATGTCGTGATAGCTATGAGCTTCAGCGGTATGGCTGAGAGCGTTGTGGAGGCACTCAAGGATATACGTGAGAATCATCCTTTTGTAACTATCATAGTTATAACGGCATTTCCTAATGCTGCAATGAATAAATATGCCGATATCAGGCTGCACTACAGCTGCAACATTTATGACGACCTGCAATATCTGCATGTGGCAAGAATGTGTGAGATATCCATTATAGGCTTATTACAGACAGGCATCTTTAATTATCTTGCTCGCGAGGACAACAGAAACATGGACAATCTGAAAAATGCGATAGTCAGTCTCAGATCAAAGTAACGATACGCATAAAAAAACATCAGCATCAATCGAGTTCACTGACACCAACAAAATACATACAGCAAGCGCCAACAAAGAAATAAAAAACATCTCTTTGATGAGAACTCTGTCAACAAGCCAGTCTCAAGAAATAATCATGTCTTATCAAATGTGCACAAAAAGCAATACGGGTCTTTAGTTATTTCCACAATAGATTGCAAAGAATTGCAAATATAAATTCACTTTCTGCAAAAGCCTTACAGATGCGCAAGGTTTTTGTTTACATTTTGATACAGTGAAACTATGATGAAAACATCGAAAACAACAATAAAATACAAAGAAACACAGCTAAAACTGTGCATTATTTACATATTCCCAAAACTTAACAAGCTATATTGTTGATTTCGAGCTTGACACAAATTTGCAAAACAACGTAGAAAGCTGCGCAAAGATTTGCAAAAAATCGAAAATAAGCACATGCAAATGCGCAAAACCCAAGGAAAGGAGCAGACAGATGGGAGATTATCATTTTAATGAGAAACAGCTTGTTCCTATACAGAAGGCTGTGGATTTTGAGAGGGCCCTGTATATGGCAGGAGGCATGTCCAAGGAGGATGCTGATTGCGTGGCAAGATGTCTGGTAGAGGCGGATGCAAGGGGTGTGTATTCACATGGCATACAGCGTAATTCCCTTTACTTCAATCGTTTCGAAAAGCACGGTACGAGTCCGACCGGCAGGCCTGACATAGCCAAGCAGTTTGGCGCAACAGCAGTGGTTGACGGTCATAATGCCATGGGTATGGTTGTCGGTGAGTATGGAATGAACCTGGCTATAGACATGGCTAAGAAACACGGAACATCTGCCGTATCCATAACAGGCAGCAATCACTTCGGTACCTGTGCTCATTTCCTGCAGATGGCAGCTGATGCCGGCATGGTGGCATTTGTATGGACGATTAACTGCGTAAACATCATGGCACCGTGGGGAGGCACGCAGAGGCAGTTAGGCAACAATCCTTTCGGCATAGGAGTGCCTTGTGGCACAAAGCCTGCGGTCATATTAGATATGGCTACGAGCGTGGTGGCAAGAGGCAAGATCGTCATGGCGCGCAAGACACATTCACCTATCCCGGACACATGGGCATTGGATGTTGACGGACATCCGACTACAGACGCAGAAAAAGCCTACTGGGGCACGGTGCAGCCGTTTGGAGGTTATAAGGGATATGGTTTGACTCTGATGAACGCGATTGTGTCGGCTATCCTGAATAATTCGAGCTTTGGCGACGACATCATTGATCTGTATGAGGATCCGGAGAAGATACAGAACTCAGGTCATCTGTTCCAGGTAATAGATATAAATGGAATCGACGAGCTGGATGCATTCAAGAAGCGCATGGATGCTGCTATTGACTATATCAAGAACGGACCCAAGGCTCCCGGAGTAAGTGAGATATTTGTGCCAGGTGAGATTGAAGCCAATAACCTCAAGAAGGCTCAGGCTGAAGGCATAGTTTATCCGGTAGAGGTGCTTGAGGAGAATCGTACACTTGCACGCAAATATGGCGTTGCCGAGAGTATGATCATCTGAAACGGCAGATAACAGAGACTTAAGACTGGAAAATATAAAAATTCGATAAGGAGGGCTTTTATGAATTCAAAGATCAAGGTCAACGGTATTCCGGCACCTATATTTTTAGTGATATTTGCAATTATCGTTGCAGGAATATTTCTAGGCGTTATTCCTGACAATATGGGCGGCGGTTTCGCACTGTGTCTTGTATTTGGTGTCGGTCTGATGTGGATAGGTGACCATACGCCGGTGCTTAAGGACTATGGACTCGGCACCATACTGTGCGTGCTTGTGCCTGCCATACTGCTGTATGTAGGAGCACTGCCGCAGACAGTTGCCGATATATCCAAGAATTTCTTCAGCGGGTACGACTTTACATCCTTCCTTGTTCCGGCATTGCTCGTAGGAAGTATACTTGCTATGGAGCGCCGCACTTTGCTGAATGCCGGTGCGCGTTTCATACTTCCGATGATACTGACCATCGTGCTTGCCACGGCTATATCGGGACTGGTAGGCACACTTATGGGCTATGGTATGATTGAGACCATGCTCTATATTGCAGGTCCCATACTTGGTGCTGGAGTAAGTGCATCGGCAGTGCCGTTGTCAGAGATATATGCACAGTACAGCGGCGGAGATGCTGCCAGCCTGCTGACCACTCTTACATCCTCGGTCATGGTTGCAAATATCTGCACCATATTGATTGCCTGCATATTGGCAGCAGTAGGCAGAAAAAATCCCAATCTCATAGTTAAGGGCTTCGCGGGAACTGACGGCAAGCTGCTCAGAAAAGAGGGTAAGGTCAACATCACCGAGGAAGAAAAGAAGGAAGTAGTAAAGGATAAAAATTCGACAACCTATGGTCAATTACAGATCGGATTCCTCATTACCTGCGGCATATTTATAGCCGGTAAAATATTAGCCAAGCTGATACCGGGCGGACTGCATTTCTATCTCTATATGATCATAATTACGATTGCACTGAAGGCAGCAGATGCTCTGCCGTCAGAGCTGTGCGACGGTTCGTCGGCTTGGAATAACTTTATGGCCAAGATTATGACTCCATGCACACTGTGTGCTATATCACTCGGTGTCCTGAAACTGGGAGATGTCATTGCCCTGTTCAGCAATCCGTCGTATCTCATCCTCTGCGTGCTCTGCGTTGTAGTTACGACCATTGTGTCCGGAGTATTGTGCTATCTGTTCGGCTTCTTCTTTGTGGAGGGAGCCATCATGGCAGGCTTGGGCTTGGCTGATATGGGCGGCACAGGAGATGTTGCGGTCCTGTCTGCTGCCAAGCGCATGGAGCTGCTGCCGTTCCTTACGATATGCTCACGTATCGGAGGTGCCATCAATATGGCATGGCTGACCTTCCTTGCGTCACATTTCTTAAAGTAAGGGATGAGGCATAGAACGCTTGGATAAAGAAAAAAAGCGTAGCTTGCGGCAAGGAGTACGATATGGTAATAAGGAGAGAGGACTGTGATTTCCGGATAATGAGTCAGTTCAAGGGTGGCAACGGAGAGTTTCACCTGCATTATGTAGTCGGAGAGGACACGCTCATGGGTCACGGCAGACTGTATGCCAAGGGAACACTGCCGCCGGGAGCATCAGTGGGCTTGCATGAGCATAAGGGAGATATGGAGATATGCTTCTTCCTTGAGGGAAGTGGCAAGGCGATTGATGACGGCGTCGAATATGAGCTGAAGCCTGGCGATGTAAATGTCGTATACAGCGGACACAGTCATGAGATAATCAATACCGGAGACACAGATTTAGTCTATATGGCGTTGGTGCTCTACACGCCGTAAAAATTACTGGATGGCAGTGCAGCTTGCGTGCTTACGCGCAGGAAGGCACTGCCATCCGTCAACACTTTTAGAGTAATACAGGAGGGACTTCGCTATGCAGATAGGATTATGTACTTCGATAGAAAATGCAGAAATAGCAATAACTCTCGGATATGATTATGTCGTCTTGTCGGGTACTGAGGTGACGGCATTAAGTGAGAGTGAGTTTAAGGACCTTTGTGAGCATATACATAGGGAACATATCAGAGTGCTCGCCTTTAACGGACTGTGCCCTGCTGATATAGATATGGTGGGGGAGCGTTACTCGCCACAGGCTGCAAGAGAGTATATGACGAGGCTTACTGATAGGGGAGCGGCACTTGGTGTCGTAAATGTCGGAGTCGGTGCGCCTAACAGCCGCATCATACCTGCAGGCTATGACAGACAGCTTGCATTTAATCACGCTTTGGGATTTATGCAGATAGGCGCTGAACTTGCGGCTGCGCGAGGTATGATGCTCTCGGTAGAGGCACTTACAGAGAAATATTGCAACTTCATCAATACGCTTGAGGAGAGCCGCGTCATGGCAGAGGCACTTGAGCGCGATAATGTCGGGCTCATCATTGATTTCTTTCATATGAGAGCCGACGGAATAAAACCGCAGGCTGCGGCGGATTATATGAAGTACGCGGGAGACGTACATATAAGCGGTATTGATGAGAGCTCGGATAGACCCAAGAGACCTTTTCTTACCGAGCACGATGCCGCTTGGCTTAGAGATATTGCCAAGGTCTTGCATGACGCCGGATATGACAGAACTATCAGCATCGAGCCGGACTTAGTCACGGACGGCTTCGAGGAGCAGGCAACAGAGACCCTGCGAGTGCTGCGCGAGATATTTTGAATCGGATTAAATAGTCAATTTGCACTAAAAACACATCGAAAACGTTAAAAAAATATCAATCACGCCCTTTCTGCACCAAAATATGTGCAATATTACCAAAAATGTCAAACGTTTAATGTTTAATCTTACGGATTGAATTTTCCAAATCTATAGTTTACACTTTGTTCATACTTCAATAGGCGAAGCAGGGGAACATAAAATGAATAAGGTTAAGTTAGCTGCCAGACCTATAGGCAGGCAATCCGCACCGGATTATGTTGTGGAGCAGATCAAGACGGGGCTTATAGAGAGAAGTATAAGACCGGGTGACAGACTGCCGTCGGAGCCTGAGCTCGCGGAGCTGTACGGAGTCAGCAGAGGCTCTATCAGACAGGCAATGAAATCGCTGGAGATGTTAGGTGTCATATCTATCCGTCCGGGAGACGGCTCGTATGTAAATGACAGCATGTCGGCGAACAGCTTAAACCCATTGGCATTTGCCATGCTGACGGTGGAGCCGTCGGGCAGTGAGTTCAGTGATGCGCGTCTTATCTTAGAGCTGAGTATTATGAGGCTTGCGCTTGATAATCAAGAGGCTCTGGAGGCGGCGATGCCAAAGCTGGAGGCAAATGTAGAGCTGCAGAGCGCCATGATTAAGCACGGCGCAAGCATAGAGGAAATGGTCGAAAACGACAAGCGTTTCCATATGATGCTCGCGGAGGTCTGCGGCAACAGGATTATGCAGACGATATACGGATATGTCATAGACAGCTTCAGTGCGATGATGGTCTACACCACCAAGATGCAGAACAGAAGCATGATAAGCGAGAATACCGTAGATCATCACACAAATATCATTAAGGCATTGAAGACCGGAGATTACGGAAGGGTCGAGCAGGCTGTAAGACAGACCATGGAGGGCTGGGGAGCACTGCTTGAGGCTGTAGAGTAAACCATCATGCCTGCGTGTTTGCAGGCGCCACATACTCTAAAAGTCACGGATTGCTACGCGCTGACGCGCTCTCGCAATCCTACAAAACGAGTTCCACTTTGTTTCACTCGTGACGCGGCATTCGTCAGAAACTTGAGCAAGCTCCAGTTTCTTCCTCATTGCTAC
>CAVHZK010000130.1:0-11321 GCA_963640215.1 bacterium
TAGAGTATGTGGCGCCTGCGAACACGCAGGCATGGGAGTTATTCTATAACCCCTTCACGCCGCACTTTTCTCTTACTTTTTCTTTAGGAATGTTTCCGCTTGCTACCCATCGCATACTTTTTATGCTAAAATACGTTACCGAGGTCAAGAGAGTCAAAGCTTGTGAGTAAACCATCATGCCTGCGTGTTTGCAAGGCTATTTCAATCTTGACTGTTGTTTGCTGCTGTCCGGTAGCGGTAACATAATATGGCATACATAGGAAAGAGTATGGCGGATATTCCCGCCGAACTGAGACCCTACGAGAAATGCGAAGCCTTGGGAGCGGAATATTTGTCCGATCCCGAGCTTTTGGCTGTAATAATACGCAGCGGCACAGGCGGACGCTCGGCGCTTAAGCTTGCGGAGGAGCTGCTCTACCGGCAGGGGAAGAGCATAGGTCTAAATGCGCTTATGAATAAGTCTGCCGAGGAGCTCATGCAGACAAGCGGCATAGGGCGAGTTAAGGCGACTCAGCTAAAGTGTATAGCAGAGCTAAGCCGCAGGATGAGCCGAGAAAGCCTCGGTGGCGGACAGCATTTTGAGCATCCTTCTGATATAGCGGCATATTATATGCAATATATGCGTATGCTTAGCGAAGAGGAAGTACATGTGCTACTCCTTGATACGAGGAAGAGCTTCATACGCAGCTTCATGGTGTCAAGAGGCACTGTCAACTGCTCGGCCGTATCTCCGAGAGAGATATTTATCAAGGCAGTCAGCTGCGGGGCAGCTGCATTTGTGATAGTGCATAATCATCCGAGCGGCGATCCGTCTCCGAGCGAGCAGGACGTGAAATTCACCCAGAGCCTCAAGAAGCTCGGTGAGATGATGAATATAGGCTTGGTTGATTCCGTCGTCATAGGCGACAACACTTATGTAAGTCTCTTTGAAAAAGGGCTTCTGTGATGATACCGTGTCAAATGCGCGGAGTAATCCGTACTCTTAGCATATGTACCGCCCGTGAATGAGCAGGTATGAAAGCCTTTGGTAATTGCGAGAGCACGAGCTGCGCCGCAATCCGGTATCAATTGGTGTCAATATATCCTTTGACATCAATGTCATGATATAGAAAATATATGAGCAACAGATACTCCAAAATAATGCTGATAACCGTGACCATACTCTGTGTAATGATTATGGCTGTCTCCTATATCAACAGTACGGCGCTTGATACTGTGCGCAGGTATACCAACTTCATCCTGACGCCCATACAGCAGAGCGTCAGTGCCTTCGGGCAGGCTACGGCGGACAAATTGACCGAGCACGCGCTAAGGCATGATATATATGAGCAGAACAAGGAGCTGACCAAGACTGTCGAGGATCTGACTGCAGAAAATAATAGACTGCGTAACGAAAACGGCGAGCTATCGAGGCTTAGAGAGTTATACCAGCTTGACGAGGAGTATCAGCAGTATCCGACAGTCGCCGCGAGAGTCATATCGCGTGACTCCCAGAAATGGTTCGACGTATTCCGTATAGACAAGGGGCTTGCAGACGGGCTTACCAAGGATATGAATGTGATAGGCGGCGGAGGTCTCATAGGCATAATAGTTGAGGCAGGTCCTAATTATGCGACCGTGCGCACCATCATAGACGAGGACTCCAATATATACGCAATGTCGCAATACAGCGGGGACGCCTGCCTTGTTAAGGGCAACCTAGACTCCTATGAGTCCGGTCTCATTGACTTGGGCAATATAGATAAAAATGCCCTGATAAATAACGGAGACGCCATCATTACCTCGGATCTAAGCACCAAGTTTCTGCCGGGCATACTTATAGGCTATGCCTCAGACATACAGGTAGACTCAAGGCACCTTACGAAATCAGGCAAATTAGTGCCTGTTGCCGACTTCACCAATATACGCGAGGTCTTGGTTATCACTCAGCTCAAGACAGATACAGGCATAATCTCGGCAGGCAATGACACTGCGGCAGAGGACAGCTCCAATCAGTGACAGTATACAGAAGATTATTAAAGAGAATACTTATATATTTTGCTCTCATCATGCTGGCATTTTTATTGCAGACATGTATATTTCCGCTGATAGATTTTCTCTGGACAGCACCTAATCTGCTGCTGATAGTCACCTTTTCCTACGGACTCATATACGGCTCATCCACGGGCATACTGTGCGGATTTTTCGCCGGACTCATGATGGATCTCTTTTACGCAGAGCCCTTTGGGATATTTATATTGATATATTGCTATCTCGGCTTCTTCAGCGGTATGTTCAAGGATAATTACCGCACGGATTCGCTCATATTGCCGCTAATGGTCTGCTTGGTATGCGACTTAGGCTACAATGCGGCCATGCTTATATACAGGCTCATGATGTTAGGCAACATCAATCTGAGATTTATATTTATGCAAATGATACTGCCGGATATATTCTTTACAATGATAGTTACGCTTGTGGTATACCGTATCTTCCTAAGCGTCAACAGGAAGCTGGACAAAATAGACAATCTGAGGGGTCAGGATGCGGCTTGACAGACTGAAAAATCTCATAAGGCTGTTAAGAGAGCGCATAGACAATCCGCTGAAAATACGCATAGTGGCGGCTGGCGTGGTGTTTATCGCTCTGTTTGCCGTGCTCATAGCTAAACTCTACAACCTACAGGTTGTAAACGGCGACAGCTACTCGGCTGAGTTCATAGAACGCATAGAACGCACGGTCAAGCTTGCCGGAGCGCGCGGCAATATATACGACGCCAACGGCAATATATTGGCATACAACAAGCTCTCCTACAATGTCACCATAGTGGATGACGGCTCGTACAGCGATTACAATGAGCGTAACAACATGCTCTACAAGCTTGCTCTGATATTGGAGAAGCATAATGTAGCCGTGGACTCGCGCTTTGAGGTGGAGCTTAGCGACGACGGAAGCTTTAATTACACCTCATCCTCAGAGGCTGCAAGGAAGCGCTTTATTGCAGGAGTGTACGGAGTCAGTACCTCGGCACTTGACGCGGCAGATGACAAGGGCGTCATACAATACCCTTCGGATATATCAGCTAAGGATGCCGTAGATATCAAGGCGCATGATTATGCCTTTGATGCCATCAAGGATGAAAATGGCTCCCCGCTTATCCCGTCTGACAGAACCCTGTTAGACATGATTAAGATACTCTATGCTCTCCGCCAGACCTCATTTCAGAGATATGAGACGACCACAGTCGCCTTGGATATAGACGAAAACTGCATGGCTGAGATACTTGAGAACCGAGGCGAGCTTAAGGGCGTAGATGTCGAGGAGACCTATATCCGCAGCTACAACAATGCCAAATATTTCTCACATATCATAGGCTACACCGGCTCCATACAGGATGAGACTCAGCTAAAGGAATTACAGAAGAGTAATCCCGACTATCTCATCACGGACAAGGTAGGTGCTACCGGTATAGAGAAGACCATGGAGCAGGCGTTGCAGGGCAAGAAGGGCGAGCGCAGCATGTATGTCGATCTCTACGGTCAGGTCCTTGAGATTATCGACGAGACAGCACCGCAGGCGGGTCATGATCTGTATCTTACCATCAATCAGAACCTGCAGATAGGCGTGTACCACCTCTTAGAGCAGCAGCTTGCCGGTATAGTTGCAAGTAAGATTGTAAATGTACCTGCGTCCGAGCTTACGACGCCCGCCGCATCCTCTGATGTCCTGATACCTGCTGACGACGCTTATTTTCAGTTTATCAACAACAATATACTTGATACCTCGAGGTTCTTTGATGAGTCCAAGCGCGGATATGCGGAAGGCGAGCTTGCCAAGGCATTTACCGCACACAAGGAGGAGGTGCTCGCGACGATAGGAGAGGAGCTTAGCGGCAGCACAGACAAGCCGCTCAGTGCCCTGTCGGACGAATATGTCGCCTATATGGCTTATATATACGAGTATCTCTCAAGGAGTGAGGTTGGTATAGTGAATCAGTCTGCCATAGATACCTTCGGCGAGAGCTATCTTGCATGGAAGAATGACAGCATAAGTCTACGGGATTATCTCTATGCCGGTATATCCGAGGGCTGGGTAAATGTCTCCAAGCTCCAGACTCAGAGCAGCGAGACCTACAGCAATGCAGACTACATCTTTGAGAAGATAGTTTCACTTGTACTTAATGACATTGAAGCAGACAGCGGATTTGACAAGCTTATATATAAATATCTCCTTATCGCGCGTAACGGCGTGACCGGCAGACTGCTATGCATGGCTCTCTATGAGCAGGGCTTGCTGACCTACGATGAGGCGGAATACAACACGCTTATGAATGGCGACGAGGAGACCGCATTTGCATTCCTTATACGTAAGATACGATCAATAGAGATAACTCCCGCGCAGCTCGCACTCGACCCGTGCATGGGCTCTGTGGTTATAACCGATGTCAGGACGGGTGAGGTCAAGGCACTTGTATCCTATCCCGGATATGACAACAACAAGATAAATGACAATAGCTACTTTACAGCCTGCTTAAATAACCTCTCGCTGCCGCTCATTAACTCGGCGACTCAGACCAATAAGGCGCCCGGCTCCACGCTTAAGCCGCTTACTGCCGCGGCAGTATTGGAGGAGGGCAAGATAGGCATAGAGGATCTCGTAGACTGTACCGGTATATACAAGGAAGTCGTGCCCAATATTAAGTGCTGGAAGGGTGTGCCGGGACATGCCAATCTGACAGTTAAGGGCGCTATCGAGAACTCCTGCAACTATTGCTTTGCTGAGTACGGCCACAGACTCTCGACAAGCACGGATGAAGAAACCGGAGAGCAGGTATACAGCACCACGACAGGTATAGAGACCCTGCAGAAATATCTGCGCATGTTCGGCCTCGACCGCAAGAGCGGCATACAGATAGACGAAAAGGAGCCCAAGATGTCAGACTCGGATCCTGAGCGTTCCGCCTTCGGACAGGGTACCAACTCATATAATAATGTGCAGCTTGCGAGATATACTACGGCCCTTGCCAATAACGGCAAGCTCTTTGATCTTACACTCTTACAGAAGGAGACAGACTCCGACGGCAATCTCATACAGGAGTTTCCGGCAGAGCTCATAGATACGATAAACCTCAAGCAGAGTACCTGGGACACAGTGCATGAGGGACTGAGGAGTGTCGTTACAACCGGAGTTGCAGCCAAGGTATTCCAGGGCTATAACACTGTTGAGATAGCCGGCAAGACCGGTACTGCCGAGGAGGTCAAGACCCGCGGTAACCACGGTCTGTTCATATCCTATGCGCCTTACAGCGATCCGGATATAGCAGTAACCGTGCAGATACCGTTTTCATATTCATCGGGTAACTCGGCAAGACTTGCGCGACGTGTATATGATTATTATTACGGAGCGACGGATCTTCCGACCATCATCAACTCGGATGCGTCCAATATAGGCATAATCAACGTCTCAGATGGTTAAGAAACAGTGTAGCTTGCATACTTGCACACAAGGATGGTTTGGTATGTGAGGATTGCAGGAGCGCTTTAGTGTGCAGCAATCTGTCACCTTAGACTGTGCGGTACTTAAGTATACACAAGCATGGTTGATTACAACGTGTAGCTGCGAAAAAAGCTGACAGAAGCTTGATTTTATAGTAGAATTTTAGCGAAAAGATATTTATGGGCGGTAAGTATGTATTCAAGGCGCACAACCTGCTCCTGATAGCGGTCATAGTGCTGCTGAATTTCATAGGTATACTTGTACTGAACTCGGCATCAAATATGGATACCTCCATAGTGTCGAGGCAGATTATGGGCTCTGTGGTAGGATTTTTGACCTGCATGTTCGTCATGTTTCTCGACTACAACAGACTTGCCTCTCATTCAAGGATAGCCTACGGTGCTGTTATAGGCATATTGCTGGCAGTGCTACTCCTTGGTGCTGCTCATAAGGGAGCCGGCCGCTGGATAGTGCTGCCGCTCATAGGCCAGATACAGCCTGCGGAATTTGCCAAGGTCGGCTTGATATTATTCTTTGCTGATTTCTTCAACAGGCACAGGGAACGCATAAATGAGCTGCGTACTCTGATTATGGCATTGGTGCTCTTTGCCATACCTGCGGCACTGATATTTGTAGAGCCTAACCTGAGTACGACCCTGATACTGTGCTTCATATTCATAATGATGCTCGTGACATCGGGACTGGATATGAAGCTTATCATAGCAGCGCTTGTGATAGCCGGACTCGTAGTTGCGCTCATACTGTTTCTGTTTTCGACAGATAATTACCATCTGATACCCTTTATCAAGGACTATCAGAAGAACCGTATATTGGGCTTCCTGTATCCTGAGCAATACTCGGATACCTTCACGCAGCAGCGTAATTCCATCATGGCGATAGGCTCGGGAGGCTTCTTCGGTAAGGGCCTTAACAATACTGACATAAGCTCGGTGAAGGCAGGCAACTTCCTCATAGAGGAGGACACAGACTTTATATTTGCCATCATAGGAGAGGAGTTAGGCTTTAGGGGGTGCCTCGGCATATTGTGCTTATATGCGCTGCTCATCCTGCTCATACTCTGGATAGCATTAAAGTCGAGGAACCTTACCGGCTCTGCTATGTGCATAGGCGCAGCGGCATGGATAGGCTTCCAGACCTTTACCAATATAGCTGTCGCTACGGCGATATTCCCCAATACGGGAGTTACTCTGCCATTTATAAGCCGAGGGTCGTCATCGCTATTGGCGCTATATATGATTATCGGGCTGGTACTAAATATTGGTATGCAGAGTAAGGATTAAACGGATATAATTAGACTAAGCTTGCAAGCGTCGCTTGTATGAGCGTAAGCCTGCGGACGACGTTTCATGAGCACTTGTTTATAGGTAGCTAATGTTTTGATCTCTGGGATCAAGAGGAGCAATATAATGAATGTAGGTCTTATAGCACATAATTCCAAGAAGAAGCTGATGCAGGATTTCTGCATAGCCTACAAGAGCATACTGTCGAGAAACAAGCTGTATGCGACGAGCACTACCGGGCGTTTCATCGAGGAAGTAACGGATCTGAATATACATAAGTTCCTGCCGGGACACTTGGGCGGACAGCAGCAGATGGCAGCTCAGATAGCCAATAATTTCATCGACCTCATCATATTCTTACGCAATCCGCAGGAGCCCGCACCGCATGAGCCGGATGTCAACAATATCATACAGCTCTGCGATATGTACAATATCCCCATAGCGACTAATATAGCCACGGCAGAGCTCTTGGTGCTCGCACTTGCTAACGGAGACCTTGAGTGGCGTGAATAAGTATAAGCATATGATTATCTGCGCCATGAGTGCCGCCATGATATCCGCGGCGCTCACAGGCTGCAATAAGGATTTTGACAATAAATATACCTATCCGAGCGAGGATCTCTTGAGTGCAGCAGGAGAGGAGCTTAAGGCAGACGCCTTTGCATCCAGGCTGTGCGTTGCAGAGTCTGACGAGGATCGCGATACCGCTGATGTTGACGCAGCGGCCTTTGGTCTGTTCTCGGTTGATGACGGCAGA
Source organism: bacterium (assembly GCA_963640215.1). Lineage (GTDB taxonomy): Bacteria > Bacillota > Clostridia > Lachnospirales > Lachnospiraceae > Avilachnospira. The sequence goes on from CAVHZK010000130.1 coordinate 7,534, forward strand.
GTCATATCTCAGCACAATATATATGACAGGATATATCCCGCCTCGACCACCAAGATACTTACCTGTCTCATTGCCTTAGAGCAAGGCAATTTGGACGATGTAGTCACAGTTCCGGAGGCTTCGGCTATCACAGTATCTGGTTCATCCATGGCTAATCTCAAGCCAGGAGACCAGATTACGCTCCGTGATCTTCTATACGGACTCATGGTGCCAAGCGGCAATGACGCAGCAGTAGCTATCGCATATCATATAGCAGGAGACTCGGAGAGCTTTGTCGAGCTTATGAATAAGAGAGCAGCAGAGCTTGGCGCTACACATTCGCATTTTATGAATCCCAACGGTCTGCCGGATGACGAGCACTATACGACCGTATACGATATGTATCTCATATTTAATGAGGCTATCAAAAACGCCGAATTTACAGAGATTGCCTCTACCGCTGCATATACCTGCAAGGTGACTAATCCTGCCGATACAGAACAGCCTGAGAGAGAGCTAAGCTGGCGCTCCGGCAATGCCTTCCTGTCCGGCAAGTTCCCCTTTGCCGACAATATGCAGATAATCTGCGGCAAGACAGGTCATACCAACGCGGCAGGCTTCTGTCTGGTGCTCGGGGAGAGCGACAGCGCCGGTAAGCGTTATATATCTATAGTTATGAATGCACCTATCTATGAGGGGCTATACAGTTCTATGCGCAAATTGGCAGCTAAGAGCGCATCCTGATTGCCTCACATAATGTTCTTGACCAATTTTATTACGTGATGCTATATTTAATTAGTTTGAACATCCGTATTTCGCGATGTATGCAGACACCTGTAACAACAGTCAACCATAAGCTTAACGCAGACAGTAGTAAGACTGAATAAGAGAATTACAATGAAGAGGAACAACATAATTACTAAGTGTGCCGCAGGCTTGCTGTCGGTGGCTCTCGTAATGAGCTTAACACCGACACTGCACGGTATAGGCATCAAAGCATACGCAGGCAGCGGCATGGATAAACCAAGCGTGCAGGCATATGCAGATGTAACGACGCTGACAGATAATACCTTTGCCCCTGATGCATCCGGAGCATCTTCGACAATAGGTAAATTGAAGTTTGGTAAGAACGGCAGCAATGCAATCGAATGGTATATCCTGGGCGCTGATGAAGAGATGGGAGATAAGAACATCGTTATCTTTGCCACGGATGCTATATCGTCAAAGCAAGTATTTCAGAGCAATAAAGCATCTTTGCCCAAGTGGAATAATGCAGCTGAGGATGGTGACTACAGCGACTATATAGAGGGTCATAGCGATTTCGTAATGAACGCGGGTACAGAGCTTTACTATAACCACTACGGTGCAAGTACAGTAAGAAAGGTATTGCAGGAGATGGCAGTAAACTCTTCTTACTTTGGTACAGCTGAGCAGGAGCTCTTGCAGTCAACTAAGATCAAGACTAGTGACTATCTGAATCATGTGGGAACTAACAGCAACGGTTATTCATACTACACGACAGAGGATAAACTCTACCTTGCAAGCTCAACAACACGTAGTTTTCCTAGCGAGACCGAAAGTCTAAGCACATATAACAGACTAATCTACGTCGGCAGTGAAAGCGACCAGACAGGAAAGGGTATAAAGCTTCATTCCGGCACTTACTGGAATAGCACTTACTACGGCGATTCATACACAGGTTTTTGGCTTCGCTCACCGTATCCGGAAACAGATTATCTAGACCTCCGAAAAAAAGATGCGTTGTTTGCCAATAGGAATCAAAGCTGTGTTGGTAACTCCACTGCTTACGACGATGGGGGTGTACGTCCCGCTTCAAATGTAGATCTGTCCTTAGTCCGATTTGCATCAGCAGCTCCTTTAGCCGAGTCAAGTACAGCGAAGGGCGGTGTAATCAGTACAAGCGGAGGAAAGAATCAGGCAGCAATGACTCTTCGTCTTGACGGAAGTACGAAGAATATCGGAACCTATGTATGTGATGAATCCAGCATCACAGTTAAGAAGGGCAGTACCACCTCCGATGTATCCCTCGTGGTACAGGGTAAGAGTGGTGACTACGATTGGTACTATTGCAAGCAGATAAGCGGTGATGAGACAGTTTCCGCTGAGGCAATAGCAGCTGCAGTGAATGCCGGTTATGGGGCTACGATAATTAGCGCTGCTGATATTAATTTCGATTATCCTAATTGTAAGATCTGGCTTGAGATACCGGCAGATAACGCTTACACGCTGTCCTATGCGGTAGATAAAGGCAACAAGCATGAGCACAATAATACTGACGCTTGGGATAGTGATGCTGACGGACACTACCACAAATGTACGGAAGAAAACTGTCCTAATAATGGCAGAGTAGATGAGGCAAAGCACGAGTTTAATGCAGATTATGTATGTACAGTCTGCGGATACGACCACACAAGCATTATCCGTTGACGGAGCATGCAGCAAAGGAGCCTACTACAAACGAGGACGGCAATAAGGCTTACTGGGAGTGCGATATCTGCCACAAGAAGTTCTGGGATCAGTTTGGCTTTGTTGAGATAACTGATGACTCGTGGCGTATACCTGCAACAGGCAGCTCCACGCGTAACAGCGAGCGCTACAGCGGCTCCGGCAGCTCATCAGGCGGCGGAGGCGGCTCGGGCTCAGGCGGAGGCGGCATAATAGGAGCCGGCATTTTAGCTGCTGCACCCGGCGAATGGGTTAAGGATAACATTGGCTGGAGATATAAGTACTTGGACGGTAGCTACGCGACCGGCTCAAGCACCAATGACGCCAACGGCAATCCTGTCGAGAAGATAGCATGGATCAAGATAAACAACGGAGATTTTGCCTTTGGCTCAGACAGCTACCTAAAGACAGGCTGGACCTTGGATAACACGGACGGCAATTGGTATTACTGCGATGAGAATAATGGTAGGTTATACGGCTGGTACTATGATACGGCTGACGGCTACTGGTACTATCTTGATGCCAATACAGGCTCCATGCTTACCGGCTGGCAGCTTGTAGGCGGCAAGCAGTATTACTTTGCCACTGCTCCTGCGGCAGCAACCTATACCTTTGATCCGGCAAGCTCCAAGTGGGTATACAGTAACGCAGCGCACAACCATCCGTACGGCGCCATGTACGCCGGCACCACCACGCCGGACAATCAGAGCGTAGGCGCAGACGGGGCGAAGATAGGTTAAGTAAGAAGATATATAATCATTCTTTTGTTTGGCAGGGATAAGGCTGATTAAACTTAAGTCTTTCCCTGCCAAACTCTTTTTTAGCTTTTCGCAGTAAAGTAGACTGATTAGCGCGCGGGTATTCACGCACATAGTGCTGCGCATTTTCATATGTCCGCAGCACCATTTGTCAATTGACATTGCGCGGCAATTTGGTATCATATAAGTAGTACTTCGTCAGGAGGAGCAGGCTTTGCTGATGTGTGCAACACGGAGCAGTCTAATCCTGTATCATTGAGTACATTTAATAAGTATCCAACTAATTTAGGAGGTTAGATTGATGGTTCAGTTAATAGTAGGTGCAAAGGGCAAGGGCAAGACAAAGATACTGCTTGAGAAGGCTGCAGAGGCAGTTAAGACAGCAAACGGCAGTGTAGTCTACATAGATAAGAGTGCCCAGCACATGTATGAGCTCTCAAATAAAATTCGTCTTATCAATATCAGCAATTTCCCGGTTAATTCAGAAGATGGTTATATAGGCTTCGTCAGCGGAGTTATCTCACAGGATCACGACCTTGAGTATCTCTTCCTTGACGGCTTCGTACACATTGCCAACCTCATGGG
>CAVHZK010000130.1:11331-11868 GCA_963640215.1 bacterium
TTGCAGCACTTGGCGAGAACTATGGTGTAAATATCATCATCAGCATGTCGATGGATTCCCATGAGCTTCCGGAGAGCCTCAAGCAGTATGTTGACGTAACTCTGTAATAAAGTCTTGGGCAAGAGAAAACAAGTTAAACATAAGAACAAGAAAATATTCAAGATAACTTTAGGCAAGCTTTTATTTACTCTTATGCTTGCCTATTTTGTTTTCACTTTTTATGCCTATGCGACCAAGGTACAGGTAAGCTACTATGAGGTAGAAGAGGGCAGCCTCGTCAGAGAGCATAACTACACCGGTCTGATACTTAAGGAAGAGCTTGTAGTCAATGCACAGGCCAACGGATATATATATTACTATGTCGCAGACGGCAGAAAGGCAGCCAAGGGCAGTCCCGTATATACTGTAGACGAGGGCGGCCGCCTGATGAATTATATCAATGCTCATGCCGACGAGTTAGGCGGTCTTAATTCATCCATGATAAGCGAGATACGCACAGAGATACTTCAGTATTCGCGTAATTTCGATCCTACAGAC
>CAVHZK010000131.1:0-3662 GCA_963640215.1 bacterium
CTGGCACAAGATCCTTAGTCTTGCTCGTCTGCCAATTCCGACATCTCCGCAGCGACAGTTATCTTACCACAGCTGCCGGGAATATGCAAGGACTTTTTCAATTCCTAAAAATATGATAGAATGTTTCGGACATGTAGGCAGTTTTTATGAGATGAGTAAGCGGGTATCAGTGTGCGCGAGCAATGAGGAATAAGCCGGAGCTTGTTTGAGGCTATGACAAATGCCGAGTCACGAATGAAACAAAGCGGAACTTGTTTTGTGGAATTGTGAGAGCGCTTAAGCGCGGAGCAATCTGTCACTTTTAGGTAATGTGACGCCTGTGAAAACGCAGGCATGGATGTTTATATATGGTGGTAGCTTGAGTAAGATAGTCGTGATGGATTCGGGCTTCGGCGGACTTACAGTCCTCAGCGAGCTCATCAAATCCATGCCAGATGAAGAATATATATATTATGGTGATTCGGCACATGCGCCCTATGGTGAGAAGACGCATGACGAATTGTTTAAGCGCACCTCGGCTATCTGCAGGGATATGGTATCACGCTATGATGTCAAATGCTTCGTTACAGCTTGCAATACTACGAGCTCAGAGGTATGGAGTGAGCTCACCGGAGCCTATAAGACCTATGATTTCATAGGCATAGAGCCGGCACTTAAGACTGCAGTAGAGGAGCATCCCGGCGGCAGGATATTAGTGCTGGCTACAACGGCTACGATTAGAGGCAGGAGACTTAAGCAAAGGTACGAGGCGCTTAAAGACAAGGCTGATATAAGTCTCTTGGCAGCCCCCGGCATAGTCCCCTATGTGGAAGGTATGGAGCAGGATGGACCTGCATTTAAGGCATATCTTAGGGAGCTCCTTGACAGCTACATAGGCAACACGGATTGCGTGGTGCTCGGATGTACGCATTTCCCTTTCGTGAAGGAAGAGCTCAGAGAGGTCTTAGGTGAGAGCATTGTTTTCTATGATTCCGCTGCCAATGTGGCTGAGGCAGTCAAGGCAGTGACTCACTGTAATGGAGACTTAAGCAGTAGCAGTCTGTCTGACTTCAATATACCCGTGCATATCCATGAGGGAGAACGCAAAGACCACAGGGACAGTGCAGTCATTGGAGACAGAGAAGGCAGAAATGCCAAGGAAGTCAAGGAAGTCAAGGAAAATGATACACATGGCGAGAGCGTCATTTTTCTAAACTCAGATCCAGAGAAAATAGCTACGGAGCGGGAGCTGCTGCAGCGGTATATACATAGCTGACAGTAACCACCATGCCTGTGTACTTGCAGGTATGATATAAAAAGTACGGATTGCTACGCGCATGAACATAGACAACATAAGTAAACTTACAACAGGCACAGTGCGGAGAAATGAGCCGATGTCCGCGCATACCACCTTTCGTACGGGCGGCGCGGCTGATCTGTATATAGTGCCGAGGACGACAGAGGAGCTCGCAGCGCTCATCAGATATTTTACGCAAAATGAGCTTGATTTCTTTGTGATAGGTAACGGGTCTAACCTCTTGGTATCGGATGATGGCTACAGGGGTGCTGTCATTGACCTCGGATATAATGACGGTACTGAGTTTACTATGCTCGGTTATGAGTGGCAGGACGACAGGCTCATTATGGACGCGGGAGCAGGCTGCCTCTTAAGTGCGGTTGGAAATATTGCCGCCGGTATAGGAGCTGCCGGATTTGAGGAGCTTACGGGCATACCGGGCTGTGTGGGCGGAGCCTGCATTATGAATGCAGGTGCCTACGGCAGGGAGCTTAAGGATGTGGTGGAGTCTGTCACAGTCATAGGACACTCCGGCAAGGTAGTAAAGCTTGGCAGAGATGAGCTTGTATTTCGGTACAGAGGCTCTAATCTCTTAGATGAGGGATATATAGTATGCCGTGCGGAGTTTATCCTCGAGAGGGGAGAGACCAAGGCTATAAGGACAAGGTGCGAGGAGCTTGCAGCGCGTCGCCGTGAGAGTCAGCCGCTTGAGTATCCGTCGGCAGGATCAACCTTTAAGCGACCTGAGGGATATTTTGCCGGGAAGCTCATCAGTGACGCTGGCTTAAAGGGCTACCGAGTAGGCGGAGCAGAGGTCAGCGAGAAGCACGCGGGCTTCGTGATAAATAAGGACCATGCAAGCTCTGACGATATATACAAGCTGATACAGGACGTGAGAGCCAAGGTGCTTACGGCCTACGGCGTAGAGCTTCAGCCTGAGGTGCGCTTCCTGGGCGATTTTAACGGAGGATGAGTCTATGAGCCCCAATCTTGATATATACAGTCAGGGATACATCAGCTTAACCCAGCCTGCCACAGTGCAGACTCTGGCAGAGAGACTTAAGCTCAAGAATCTTACTCCGGATATCAATATTGCAGACAGAAATATAGAGGCATACAGTATATCGAGACCGGCGCTGCAGCTGACCGGTTTCTTTGATTTCTTTGAGTACAAGCTTGTGCAGGTCATGGGACGCGAGGAGCAGGAGTACATGGAGACTCTCTCAGACGAGGTGTTGAGGGAGCGCATGGAGCGCATCACAAGCTACAAGGTTCCTTGTATTATCGTATCAGGAAGCAGCACAGTCAGGGATGTAGTCTTAGATGTGTGCAGGCAGGCGGGAGTGCCGCTCCTTAGCTCCGAGCGTGAGACCTCGGACATGGACTCGGAGATAATCAAGATACTCAGACTCCTGTTAGCACCCAAGGAGACCCTGCACGGAGTGCTGATAGATGTGTACGGCGTCGGTGTAATGATGAAGGGCGACAGCGGCATAGGTAAGTCAGAGGCGGCATTGGAGCTTATTAAGCGCGGTCACAGACTCATATCGGACGATATAGTCGAGATACGCAAGGTGTCTGACGAGACGCTTGTAGGTATAGCACCGGAGCTGACCAAGGATTTTATCGAGGTCAGAGGTATAGGCATCATCAATGTCAGAGCTATGTTCGGCTATGAGGCGGTCAAGGCGTCACAGACCATAGATATGATAGTCAATCTTGAGGAATATACCAAGGATCATAATTACGACAGGTTTGGTTTGGAGCCTAAATACGAGGAGCTCATGGGTAACAAGATATTCAATATAGACGTGCCTGTGCGCCCCGGCAGAAATATAGCTGTCATAGTTGAATCCGCTGCGATAAATTACAGGGCGCGTATGGCAGGCTACGATGCTCCGAGCGAGTTTATGAGCCGTATACAGCGCATTAAGGATGCGACCATAGGGCACTGATATGTCATTTTCATCCGAAGTCAAAAATGAGGTCAGAAATAGACTCTTTACATCAAAAAAACAGCATAGTAAAATAAGCAAGACTGCATCTAAGAGACGTGAAAAAGACAGGGAGCTGATCACAGACTGCTTCCTTAGAGCAGGCAGTATATCGGACCCGCAGCGCTTCTATCATCTTGAATTTGTATGTGAATCGCAGCAGGAGGCAGAGGCTTTGAGTGCGGCGATAGCAGACTACGGATTGAATCCGGGACTGATGCCAAGGAAAACCAAGTATGTGGTCTATCTCAAGGACAGCGAGGCTATCTCGGACATGCTCGTCATACTTGGAGCGACTGACGCCGTGCTGAAGTTTGAGAACATCCGCGTCCTTAAGAGCATGAAGGAGCAGGTGCAGCGCACCGTTAACTGCGAGACTCACAATATAGGCA
>CAVHZK010000132.1:0-6021 GCA_963640215.1 bacterium
AGGTTAGACCTTGCATAGCCCTTCAGCTCATAATCGAACGAGGCATATCCGCGGCTGCGTGACTTAAGCACGTCGAAGAAATCATATATAATCTCATTTAACGGAAGCTCATAGCGGAGCAGGGCTCTTGTGTCCTCCAGATACTCCATGCCGAGATAATTGCCGCGCCTCTCCTGACACAGCTTCATGATCGAGCCCACATACTCGGTAGTCGTCATTATCTCAGCCTTAACTATGGGCTCCTCCATGTATTCTATCTGCGAGGGATCCGGCAGATTGGTCGGGTTGGTAAGGTCTATGACAGAGCCGTCAGTCTTATGTACCTTATATATAACGGATGGTGCCGTCGTAACGAGGTCGAGATTGTACTCCCTCTCGAGTCTCTCCTGTATCACATCAAGATGCAACAGTCCCAAGAAACCGCAGCGAAAACCAAAGCCGAGCGCCACCGAGGTCTCTGGCTCATAGAACAGCGAGGCATCGTTAAGCTTAAGCTTCTCCAAGGCATCTCTTAGGTCAGGATACTTGGCATTATCCGCAGGATAGAGTCCGCAATACACCATAGGTGTTACTTCCTTATATCCCGGCAGAGGCTCTGCCGCCGGATGGTCGGCATCCGTGACCGTATCTCCGACTCTCGTGGTCTGTATATTCTTGATGCTCGCCGTGATATATCCTACCTCGCCGGCTCTTAGTTCCTCACAGGGAGCAAACTGACCGGGGCGCATATATCCGACCTCTGTCACCTCGTACTCTGCGCCGGATGCCATCATGCGTATGCGCTTATCGCGTCTTACGCTGCCCTCCTTGATACGGCAGAATATGATAACTCCTCTGTACGGATCATATACGGAATCAAATATCAGCGCCTTGAGCGGCGCCTCTGTGCTGCCGGTTGGTGCAGGTATCTTGCTTACTATTGCTTCCAATACCTGTGATACATTCAAGCCTGTCTTGGCTGATATCCTCGGTGCATCCTCTGCCTCGAGGCCTATAACATCCTCTATCTCATGTGCTACTCTCTCTGGGTCAGCGCTCGGCAGATCTATCTTATTGATAACCGGCACTACCTCGAGGTCATTATCCAGAGCCATATATACATTGGCAAGAGTCTGTGCCTCTATGCCCTGTGCCGCGTCAACTACCAATACTGCTCCGTCGCAGGCCTTAAGTGACCTTGATACCTCATAGTTAAAGTCGACATGACCCGGAGTATCTATGAGATTGAACACATACTCCTCGCCGTCCTCAGCCTTGTATACCGTCCTGACCGCCTGAGACTTGATGGTAATGCCTCTCTCCCTCTCGATATCCATATTGTCAAGCACCTGCGCCTGCATCTCACGGCTCGACAAGAGTCCTGTCATCTCTATAATGCGGTCAGACAGAGTCGATTTACCGTGGTCTATATGGGCAATGATGCTGAAATTTCTTATTTTACTCTGATCGAAATACGTATCGCTCATAATTATTAGAAAAGCCCCCGGTGGGTTATCCGAGGGCAAATTTATTATAATCTAAGTCCTGTGCAGACTGCCGCTTACTGTACGGCAGCTACAGCCTTTGAAAGTCTTGCTATCTTTCTTGAAGCTGTATTGGCGTGATATACGCCCTTGGCCTGTGCCTTATCTATCTCCGAAGCAGCCGTCTTCAGAGCAGCCTCAGCTGCAGCCTTGTCTCCTGACTCAACAGCAGCAAGAACCTTCTTGACATAAGTCTTAACCTTTGACCTTATAGCCTTGTTGCGCTCAGCTCTGGTCTGTGCTACAAGCACTCTCTTCTTTGCTGATTTAATGTTTGCCATTCCTGTGTTGCACCTCCTTCTTGCAGATTATGATGTTTCCACTAATCCCGGACACGGACAGTCTCGTGCAAACATGTGTATTTTATATACAAAGCCGCCGGGTGTCAAGCGGATAGTGACTTTTGCTCTAAAAGTGTTGCCAAACGGTTTATCCCACCATGAGGAGCTCAACGCCCAATCTGTCGCTTATATCTCCGGATTTAATCCTGTATTCTGTCTCGGCACAGGCTTCAAGCATACGTATAAGCTCCCTTGCCGAGGTATTGCCCACCTGCTCACGTATACGCCTTAGCTGCCAGTCCTTAAGCGAAAGCTTAGTCATTATCTCGGCATCGCTAAGTCCCTGCATTACACATTCTCTGTAGCCGAGTGCATTGGAATATTGCTTCACTGCGATATGCAATATCAGCATGGCTGCCGTCTTGACTGCGAAGAGCTCCTCCAATATGGCGAGCGCCCTCGTGATATCACCCTTTTGCTTACAGACTATCATCTCGAATACTCTGTCCTGTATGGTCTTGGAGCATATGGCACGCACCTCCTCTATGGAGATAATATGTCCCTCAGCCTCATCCATCGTATAGCATATAAGCTTCTCAAGCTCAGTGCTAAGATTAAGCATATCGTAGCCCGTAAGCTCGGTGAGCTCATTAAGTGTGCGTGTATCCATGCGGCGTCCGGCCTTCTTAAGCTCCTGTCTAAGCCAGTCTCTCACCTCGCCGCGTCCTGCTGTCTTGGCCTTGCCTGCTCTGCTGTCTGCCGCCTCGTATTCATAGATCTTGCCGCAGCTCTTTATCTGCTTGTAGAGAGCATTGGATTTGTCGACCTTACGCTCATAGAATATCACCACAGCCGAGTCTGGCACATCAGAGAAGGCCTCCACTGTCTCAGAGCTTACCGTTCCGACAAACCATCCCGAGTCATTTATAAGTATGGTGCGCTTCTCCGCCATAAAGGGCAGCGTATTCATCAGAGAGGCTATCTCATCAAGGTCAATATTATCCTCCGAGAAAGCATTATAATCCAAGCTGCCGTCACACTTAAGTGCCGTGAGCAGCTTAGTTTTCTGCTGTTCCTTTAGATACTCCTCATCTCCGCAAATGAGGCATATATTCTGTGCTGCACCCATTACTTCCTTACACCTTGAAGCGATATCCTACGCCCCATACTGTCTCGATATACTGGGGTTTTGTCGTGTTGTACTCGATTTTCTCTCTTATCTTCTTGATATATACGGTTACAGTCGCAATATCTCCACTTGCTTTCAGTCCCCATATCTCCTCAAAGAGTTCTTCCTTGGTATATACGCGGTTGGGATGCTCAGCCAAAAATAGGAGCAGCTCGTATTCCTTGGCTGAAAAGGTCTTCTCCTCGCCATCTATCCAGACTCGCCTTGCTGTCTTGTCTATCCTTATGCCTCTGATGATAAGCTCGCTGTTATAGCTTCGTGCGTCACCCGTGTTACCATTTTTAAGTCTCTCATATCGTGTGAGATGCGCCTTGACTCTTGCAACAAGCTCCGACGGTGAGAACGGCTTGGTGATATAATCGTCAGCTCCGAGTCCGAGACCCCTTATCTTATCTATGTCCTCCCTCTTGGCAGTAACCATCAATATGGGCGTATCCTTCTCGGAGCGCACATTCTTAAGTATATCGAAGCCATCCGTACCGGGCAACATTATATCCAGCAATATAAGGTCATAATCATGCCCGAGTGCCTCAGCCTCGCCCTCAAGACCGTCATGCTTCATCACCACCTCGAAGCCGGACAGCTTGAGATAATCCTCCTCCAGCTCGGCTATGCTTACCTCATCCTCAATTATCAATATCTTTTTCGCTGCCATCTATCTTGACCTCAACATATTTCCTGAGTATGAAATGTATACTTAGTCCCTGTCCCTCCTCGCAGGACGCCCAGATACGGCCTCCGTGATCCTCGATTATCTTCTTGACTATGGAGAGCCCAATGCCGCTGCCGCCCTGAGCCGAGTTTCTGCTCCTGTCCGTGCGGTAGAAGCGCTCGAATATGCGGCTTAGCTCCCTCTTGTCAACTCCCCTGCCATTGTCGCTTAAGTCACACTGCACAAAGTCGCCTATGTCCGTAAGCCTCATCTCTATGCGCTTGGGATTTATGGCCATGTATTTTACGGAGTTGCCGATAATATTGCTTATGACCTTCAGGAGCTGCTCCGTATCGGCTATGACACATACCTCCGGCTCGGCATCACAGCTATAGCTAAACTCTATGCCCTTTGCCTCCATGTCTATGCCTATATCCTCGGCACAATTATCAAAATACGATTTGACAGCTATGCGGCTGAAATTATAGGGTATCTTGTTGGTGCCTATCTTGGCATAGAAGGAGAGCTCCTCTATGAGACCTGTCATCTCTGTGGACTTATTGTAAATGGTCCTTATATATTTCTCCTGCATCTTGGGCGTGGAGGCGACTCCGTCCATGAGCCCCTCGGCATATCCTCTGATGGTCGTTATCGGAGTCTTGAGATCGTGAGCTATGTTGCTGATGAGATCCTTAAGCTCACTGTCGTATCTGATTCTCTCCTCACCTGATTCTCTGAGCCTTATACGCAGCTCCTCGAACGCCACCGTGAGCTCACCTATCTCATCATCATTTTCAGCTTCAAGAGTAAAATCAAGATCTCCGTTCTTGACTCGATTTATGCCTTTCTTGAGCGCATCTAATGGTCTGATGATGGACAGATACAGCCCCGCAGCAAGCAGGAGTCCTAGTCCCACCGTCAGCAGAGAGAAATCCGTATATGTCAGATAGCCCCTCATGATTAAACCAAGAAGGGCTATTGGAACAAAGGTCGCTATAAATATTGTCAGCGCAAGGCGCGTGAAAAGCTTCATACGCCTGTATTATATCAAAAGTCGAATTTACCGTCAAAGTATGCGGCAAGCTCCGTGAGCTTAACTCTCTCCTGCTCCATGCTGTCTCTGTGACGTATGGTAACAGTGCCGTAATTAGGCGACTCCGGATCATCGGTCTCAAAGTCATAGGTAATGCAATACGGCGTACCTATCTCGTCCTGTCTGCGGTATCTCTTACCTATGCTGCCTCTGTCGTCAAACTCGCAATAGTATTTCTCAAGCAGCTCGTCAAATACCTTCTCGGCATTGTCATTAAGCTTCTTGGAGAGAGGAAGTACTGCAATCTTGACCGGTGCAAGTGCCGGATGGAAATGCATAACCGTGCGCTTATCCCCGTCTGCAAGCTCCTCCTCGTCATAGGCTGAGCAAAGGAAAGCAAGCGTAACACGGTCTGCGCCCAGCGAGGGCTCAACTACATAAGGCACGTATTTCTCGTTGGTCTCGTCGTCAAGGTAGGTAAGATCAGCCTTGGAGACATTCATATGCTGAGTAAGGTCATAGTTAGTTCTGTCAGCTATGCCCCAAAGCTCGCCCCAGCCAAACGGGAAGAGGAATTCCAAGTCAGTAGTAGCCTTGGAATAGAATGTAAGCTCATCCTGTGAATGATCCCTTGCTCTCATCTCCTCCGGCTTGATGCCGAGATCCTGCAGCCACTTAATGCAGAACTCCTTCCAGTATGCAAACCACTCAAGATCTGTGTCCGGCTTGCAGAAGAACTCAAGCTCCATCTGCTCGAACTCTCTGGTACGGAAGGTAAAGTTACCGGGCGTAATCTCATTGCGGAATGACTTTCCTATCTGACCGATACCAAACGGAACCTTCTTGCGTGATGTTCTCTGAACATTTTTAAAATTGACAAATATGCCCTGTGCGGTTTCCGGACGCAGATATACTGTGTTCTTGGCGTCCTCGGTAACGCCTTGAAAAGTCTTGAACATAAGATTAAAGCTGCGGATATCCGTCCAATCAAATCCGCCGCAGGAAGGACAGCAGATGTGGTTGTCGGCAATGAACTGCTGCATCTCCTGCTGGCTCATGCTGTCCGCGGAACCGCCCGGAATCTCCTTGCCGTTATCCGTGCAGTAATCCTCGATAATCTTATCTGCTCTGAAACGTTCCTTACACTTCTTGCAGTCCATAAGCGGATCCGAAAATCCCGCAAGATGTCCTGATGCAACCCAAGTCTGCGGGTTCATAAGTATGGCACAGTCCACACCGACATTTAGCTTTGAACCCTCGACAAACTTCTTCCACCATGCCTTTTTTACATTATTCTTAAGCTCTACTCCCAGATTGCCATAATCCCAAGTATTGGCAAGTCC
>CAVHZK010000133.1:0-3215 GCA_963640215.1 bacterium
AATGTGCGCGAGCAATGAGGAAGAAGCCGGAGCTTGCTCAGGCTTATGACGAATGCCGCGTCACGAGCGAAACGAAGTGAAGCTTGTTTAGCGAGCAATGAGGAAGAAGCCGGAACTTGTTCAGGCTTATGACGAATGCCGCGTCACGAGCGAAACGAAGTGGAGCTCGCTTTTTCAAGATTGCGGGAGTGCGTAGCACGGAGCAATCCGCTGGCTTTATCAAGCAGTACAAGATCCAAACTTCAACGGTTCAAAGATTCAAAGGAGAAATGTTTCTAAAATATGAATAAGCAACCACACTACGACTACGCGCGGCTCCGCCGCGACATACAGGATGAATATTTAGCCGCCATGCTGGTAGGCACTGGCGCCGATACACCGGATCTCATGGACGTGCAGATGGCATCGAATGACTCTCTGCCGGAGCTTGCTGTAAGACTTGGCTACGAACTGTCCGATTATATTATCTCCGATGAGGACTTTGCACGCGAGTCGGAGCTACTTAGAGACTCTAAGTACAGATAGCCTGATGCGTGAAAATCACCTAACAGACACACGCATCAGCGCAAAACAATCCGTCACCTTTAGACTATGTAGCGCCTGCAAACACATAAGTCTGGTTGCAGCAGCGCGCCAGCGCGTAGCAATCCGTACTTTTAGGCCATATAACGCCTGAGTATATGTAGGCATGGTTACTTACTAATACGAAAACCACATCAACACCCACGAGGACACCAATTTGGAGATTACCCCCATCGCACATATATATACAGACTTCAGCACGAAATTCGGTATTCCGCGTCAGAGCGGGGTTGCTCCCAAGCTCCGTGGACGCATTGTATTTGAGCCCTTATATCGAGATCCTGAGGCTATGAAGGGTCTTGACGGCTTCAGCCATATATGGGTGCTCTGGGATTTTTCCAAGTCACATCGCAGTGGCTGGAGTGCTACTGCCTGCCCTCCGCGCCTTGGCGGCAAGACACACATGGGTATATGGGCGACCCGTGCTCCATTTCGCCCCAACAATATAGGGCTCTCAAGCGTCAGATTGGACAGCATCGAGTATACGTCAGACAAGGGCCCCGTATTGCATGTCTCCGGCATAGATATGGCAGACGGCACTCCTGTCTATGATATCAAGCCATATATCAGATATGACTGCCATCCCGATGCCGTTGACGGCTATGTCGCCATTACAGACACTCACAGACTCAAGGTAGATGACCCAGACGGTCTTATAGCCAAGCTCCCTCTCACAGATGAACAGCGCGAGGGGCTCTTACAAGCGCTTTGTGAGGATCCGCGCCCGCAGTATGACGCGGACGACTCCGGACAGCGCCGCTACGGCTTCTATTACTGTGACTATGATATACGCTTTCGCGTAAACAGGGACACGCTGACCGTGGTCGAGACTGTGCCTGCACCTAAGACTTGACGTGTGCAGACTAAAGTCAATGCGACTTCCGGCTTAGGTCTTAGTTATAACTGCAAGCAAACCACATGATCAAATATTGGATTTTTGAGCAGTTGCCCCACAACTCTATCAGTTGACTCTACCCTCTCGCTTACGTGTTCGCAGGCGCCACATGATACAAAAGTCATCCGACTTTATTTACAGCCTCCAACACAGCCTCTCTAATCTCGGCATTTACCCTTAGTGCCTCTTCTCTCGTCGGACGATTGGAATAGAAATAGAACTTTATCTTTGGCTCTGTTCCGCTCGGGCGCACGGCAAACCATGAGCCGTTATCTAACACTATTTTAAGCGCATCGGTAGGCTCTATGTCCTTATATCCGTCCTTGAAGTCAATATATTCCGTGACCTTGTATCCTGCAACCGACTCAAACCTATTGGCTCTTAAGCTTGCCATCATGCGCTTTATGCGCTCTGCGCCGCTTATGCCCTCCAATACTATATTGGGCTCGTCCTCTGCAAATGCGCCGTACCGCTCATATATATCATTCAATACATCCCATAATGACTTGCCCTGCTTGCGATAATATGCCGCCGCCTCGGCTATGAGCATACCTGCCGAGATGCCGTCCTTATCTCTGATATCCTCACAGGCCGCATATCCGACGGACTCCTCATAGGCAAGCAGATAAGTGTATCCGTGCTCGTGCAGAAAAGGTATCCTGCCACAGAGATTCTTAAATCCTGTCAATGCCTCAAATACAGTCACACCATAATGTTCCGCTATGATGTCAGTAAGCGACGAGGTCACTATGGAGCGCACTATCGCGCCCTTGGCAGGCAGTGTTCCGGCAGATTTTCGACCCTCAAGTATATAATTTGCAAGTAGATATCCGGTCTGATTGCCGTTAAGCTGAGTATACCCTCCGTCTGCATTTCTTAATTCTATCGCAAATCTGTCCGCATCCGGATCAGTCGCCATGAGGAACTCTGCATCATAGCGCCTTCCGTATTCCTCGCTTAGGCTAAAGGCGTTTCTGTCCTCGGGATTGGGATATCCCACAGTAGTAAAGTCTGGATCCGGCTCCTGCTGTTCCTTCACTATATGCCAGTTAGTAAAGCCGCGGCTCTCGAGCATTTTTCTAAAAGGCACGGCTCCGCAGCCGTTTAATGGTGTATAGACAAAGGGCACGCTTAGGTCTAACTCATCGCCCTCATGTATGGCTATGGACCTTATCTTGTCGAGATACTCTCTATCATATTCCTCACCAAGCACGCTTATACTGCCGCCTGCGACATATGCGGCATAATCACCCGTCTTGATGTCTGTCCAAATATCGACTCTCTCTATGCACTTGGTTATCCCGTCTGCATGTTCATTTGATACCTGACAGCCGTCAGGGCCGTAGACCTTGTAGCCGTTATATTCCTTGGGATTGTGAGATGCTGTAATATTGACGCCTGCACAGCAGTTAAGGCGTCTTACCATGTAAGCAAGCTCCGGCGTGGGTCTCAAGTCCGGAAAGGTATATGCCTTTATGCCATTTGCTGCAAATATACCCGCGGCAAGCTCCGAAAACTCCTTAGAGAAATGCCTCGGATCATGTGCAATGACCACGCCGCTCTCTGCAGCCTCACTCCCCTGACTCAATATATAATCAGCCAGCCCTTGGGTAGCCTTGCCGACCGTGAGCCTGTTCATGCGGTTGGTACCGGCTCCAGTCTTGCCTCTTAAGCCTGCCGTGCCAAAAGAAAGCTCCTTATAGAAGCGTTCTTCCTTCTCGTCCTCATTTCCCACGAT
>CAVHZK010000133.1:3225-5462 GCA_963640215.1 bacterium
GCCTCAAGCTCAGCTCTAAGCGGGTCTCCATCTGTAAGCTTATTAAGCCATTCATTATATCTTGCTGAGTATTCCATGCTGCAAGAGCTCCTTCATAAAAATTTATTTATCTTGTGAAAGCGCTAAAAAATCAGCCACTGACACTATGCGAGGTTCCGTTAT
Source organism: bacterium (assembly GCA_963640215.1). Lineage (GTDB taxonomy): Bacteria > Bacillota > Clostridia > Lachnospirales > Lachnospiraceae > Avilachnospira. Next base: position 3,388 of record CAVHZK010000133.1, read on the forward strand.
GGATGACTCAAGAAAATCCTTATCGCCAGTCAAAAACAAATCCACATGTGCATTCAGCGCAGCCCTAAGTATAGGTCTGTCTTTAGGATCCCTAATATGCTTTTCTGCGTCATTTTTTTCTTCTGGCGTTTCAACTAATTCTATCACCGATAATGATGTGTACAGAAAAGCCTCAAGCTCAATTATTTGTTCTGGGAACTTCTGTTCAAATTTTCTATGCAGCTCGTCAACAATATAATCGCATACTATCGGCTCATAAGGATATTGAAGAGCTTTCATATATGCAGCTGCAACACTTCCTCTTGGGAATAATGCGGCAGATATTATTATGTTAGTATCAAGCATTATTTTCATAGCTTAGCTTCATCTCTGCGCATCTTAGTTATCCATGCAGCTACATCTTCTTCGTTTGCAAATTCAGCTTGTTCAGCCTTGCCCCTCATCTGCTCCTGCAAACGCATCATAGCATAGACAGCCGAATTAACCACGCGTACAGTATTTCCTTCCACTATGAATGTCACTCTGTCTCCGGATTCTATTCCAAGCACTTCACGTATATCCTTTGGTATAGTAACCTGTCCCTTTGACATTACCCTTGCATCATTTATCTTTGTAATGCTCATAATTGGCACCTCCATGTTTCAAATAGAAAAGTAGGAATTTCCTACTTGAATTTTACTATATATTACTTAATCCCTCAAGCTCAAAGACATTGTGTCACCCGTAAACACGTAGGCATATTTGTTTCCTATAAAAAACGGCAGGAATCCCTTACTCTTAGTCTTCCCGCCGTTCTGTTCATATTCTATCTTGAAAAATATTACTAAAATCCGCCCTATTCTTCCGGTGCTCTATCTCTCCTCGCGGAAGTAATTAAGTCCCAGTCCTTCCGGCGGCTGGTCCTCTCTGCGGCGTCTCATTGACACAAATATGAGCACGAGAGCCGTTGCTATATAGGGCACTATCTTGTATATCTGCGTCGGCATGAAGGGCAGCGGCAGTCTGAGATAGAGTATCAGCAGACCACCGAACAATATCGAGCCCCAGATGGCATTGAGCGGTCTCCAGAGGCAGAATATAACTAATGCCACAGCAAGCCAGCCCTCTCCTGCGAGCGCATTGTGATTCCATACGCAGCCTGCTATGGTCATGGTGTGCACCATGCCGCCAAGCGCCGATATGCCGCCTCCAAGACAGGTCGCTATATATCTGTACCTCGTCACGCTTATGCCGGCAGCGTCAGCCGTAGCGGGTGACTCTCCCACTGCTCTAAGGTACAGTCCCTTGCGTGTCTTATTCATAAAGTACCACATGATGAGCACTATGACGACGCCTATATACACAAATACGTTATAGCTGAACAATATGTCTCCGAGCACCGGTATGTTCTGCATGGCCTCAGGGAATATGGATCCTGAAAATGCGCTCTTAAGGCCGCTGCTTACAGACACATTACCGCCTACTCTAATACGCATGAGCTCGCCGACGAACTGTCCTACACCGGTACCAAAGATGGTAAGCGCAAGGCCTGTTACATTCTGATTGGCGCGCAGAGTAACGGTAAGAAAACTGAATATAAGCGAGCCCACGACTCCGGCAAGGAAGGCTGATATGAATGCTATAATAACGGCAATCCAGCCTACTGCCGCAGCACCTGCCATATTGTCATACACGAAGGCTCCGCAGAGTCCGAAGGCTCCGCCCATGAACATAAGTCCCTCGACGCCCAGGTTCATATTGCCGGACTTCTGAGTGAGTATCTCGCCCGAGGTACCAAATAAGAGCGGAGTGCCGTTTAATACAGCTGCCTTGATAAGTCCTATAAGATTAAAGTCCATGTCTTAAGCCTCCTTTCTGCTGTCTTCTTTCTTCCTGAGTGTAAGCTTGTAGTTAATGAAGAACTCACAGCCCAAGAGGCAGAACAGCAATAAGCCCTTAATGATATCCGACACGGAGGACGGCACGGAGAGTCCCGTCTGCATACTTGAAGCGCCCTTGCTGAGTATACCAAAGAGCAACGATATAACTATCATGGCAAAGGGATTAAGCTGTGCAAGCCATGCAACCGTGATAGC
>CAVHZK010000134.1:0-2782 GCA_963640215.1 bacterium
TCTTGCGTGCAAGCACGCAGCCTGCTTTTGTATCCGTCAACACTTTTAGAGTAAAACGCTATAAAAGGGACGGCGGCGGGTTTCCCGCCGCCGCCTGTGTTTAGGGCTATTGCTGATATGAAGAATTACGAAAAATATAAGCCGGGATACTTTGTGCCTCCAGTGGATGTCGGTGCTTTTAACTGGTATAAGCGTGATCATATAGAGACTGCGCCTCGCTGGTGCTCGGTGGATCTAAGGGATGGCAATCAGGCTCTCATAGTGCCTATGACTCTCGAGGAGAAGCTTGAGTACTTTAAGTATCTCGTGCGCATAGGCTTTAAGGAGATAGAGATAGGCTTTCCGGCGGCAAGCCGTACGGAGTATGAGTTTACACGCTGTCTGATAGAGCAGGGACTCATACCTGACGATGTAACCATACAGGTATTGACTCAGTCTCGTGCAGCCATAATAGAGCGGACCTTTGAGGCAGTGCAGGGCGCCAAGAATGTCATAGTGCATCTGTATAATTCAACCTCGCTGGCACAGCGCTGTCAGGTTTTCGGCATGGATAAGGACGAGATAGTGCACATAGCGACGGACGGTGCAGAGCTTATGGTTAAGTGCCGCGATAAGTATCCGGAGACTCATTTTACCTTTGAGTATTCACCGGAGAGCTTCACAGGCACCGAGCCGGAGTTTGCAAGAGATATATGCAATGCTGTCATAGATCTCTGGCAGCCTACGCCCGATGACAAGGCAATCATCAACCTCCCGGCGACAGTGGAGGTGAGTCTGCCGCATATATTTGCCAATCAGGTGGAGTACATAAGCAATAAGCTACACAGGAGAGACAGTGTTATCCTGTCATTGCATCCGCATAATGACAGAGGCACAGGCGTTGCAGATGCAGAGTTAGGACTCTTGGCGGGGGCAGAGCGCATAGAGGGCACACTATTTGGCAACGGAGAACGCACAGGCAATGTGGATATAGTCACGCTTGCTCTCAACATGTACACGCACGGAGTTGACCCGGGACTGGATTTCTCCAATATACGAGAGGCTGTCGAGATATACGAGAGGACGACAGGCATGAGCGTGGGAGTGCGTCAGCCCTACGGCGGCAAGCTGGTATTTGCTGCATTTTCAGGCTCACATCAGGATGCTATCTCTAAGGGTATGAAGTGGAGGCAGGAGCATGAGGAGGATAGCTGGAGCTGTCCGTATCTCCCACTTGATCCTCACGATATAGGACGCGCTTACGACGGAGATATCATACGTATCAATGCGCAGTCAGGCAAGGGAGGCGTAGCCTTCATACTTGAGCATAATTACGGATACATCATCCCCAAGACGATGATGAGCGAGCTTGGATACTTTATCACAGGCATATCGGACAGCGACCATGCGGAGCTTAAGCCTGAGGAGGTATATAAGGACTTTGCACGCGAGTATATCAATCGCTTCACACCAATAGATATATCGGATGCGTCGTTTAATCACCTATCGTCTACTAAGGACGAGCACGGAGACAGCGTCTCGGTGAAGCTGAGAGCTGTGATAAACGGAGAGTCGCTTAAATTAGAGGCAGTCGGCAACGGTCGCTTGGATGCTGTGAGCAATGCGCTTCGTAAGAGCGGATATAATTTTGAATACGAGTTCATCACCTACTCGGAGCACGCCATAAGCCGGGATTCCGACTCCAAGGCGGCTGCCTATGTATGTATAGCAGACAGGACAGGCAGGCAGTATTGGGGCGTGGGTGCACATGCGGATATCATACTTGCCTCGATAAATGCGCTGGTGACGGCGCTTAACCGCATGAATGAGAGACTGCACTTTGTAAAGTGAAGACAAGTATATGAGCAACAACCAAAAAGGCATAGCCTGCATGATATCATCTGCGTTTTTCTTTGCATTGATGTCATTTTTAGTAAGATACGCGGCTGGAGTGCCGTTTACACAGAAGGTTTTCTTCAGAAATGCGGTAGCGGCAGTTGTGGCGCTGCCGCTCTTTTGGCGCACCAAGCATGATTTCAAATTAGTATGGGCTAATAAATTAAACTTATTTTGCAGGGTCACCTTCGGCACCTTCGGTATGTTCTGCAATTATTATGCGATAGACCACATGAATCTGTCAGATGCCAATATGCTGAATAAGACAGCACCATTTTTCACCATGATTGCGGCAATGTTTCTCTTGCAGGAGAAGCCGACCAAATCAGACTGGGCAGCACTTGCGATAGCCTTTGTCGGAGCACTCCTCATTATGAAGCCCTCGCTTGATATGCACTTTGCTTATGCAGTCATAGGCGCGGCAGGAGGATTTGGTGCCGGCATAGCCTATGCTTTTGTAAGGAAATTAAGCCGCAACGGCATAGACAATTCAATCATAGTGTTGTCATTTTCCTTATACAGCTGTCTGTTATGCGCGGTGCCGTCAGTATATCAGGGCATACAGATGAGCCTGTATGAGCTAATAATACTCATACTTGTCGGAGTAACCGCAGCTGCGGCACAGTTTTCTATCACGGCATCATATTCATTTGCAGAAGCAAGGGTAGTATCCATATATGGCTACACACAGATCCTGTTTGCGGCACTCTTTGGCGTGCTCTTCCTGCACGAGACGCCGGATCTCTTAAGCGTTATAGGATACGTGATAATAGTAGCGGCAGCTGTAATCAGAGGCTGGTGCAGGTGACGAAGCAAATCTTGTATCATCACGGGGTTTATGCTATATTTAACACGCCTGAGATGTTCGTGGGGCTTATTATATTACTTCCACAATCTGACATAAGGG
>CAVHZK010000135.1:0-2399 GCA_963640215.1 bacterium
GCATCTGATATAGAAGTGTAGGCTTCGGAATAGCTATCAAAATCTCCTGCAGTTAAGGTTGGACCGTTATAATCTGCTTTGCCAGCTATCGAGCCATCATAAAAGGCGGTACCACCCATTATATCCGACATAGCAAAGACAGCCACATTGTCTTTACCGTCATTTACACCACCATCTGCTCCGAGGAGGAACCATCTCTGTGCATCTCCGTCACTATTCTTACCAAACTCGAGCAATCCATAGGTACCGGTGAAGGCGCCGCTGTCGTCATACTTAGGTGCAAAGGTATCGTCTGACAGATGAGCCTTGGTTGCATAAGCCCATACACTTGGTGCAAGCGTAGTGGAGCTGTCCGCATGTGCTACGCCTATATCTGTATATGACGGAATAAGTCCCGATACCATAGTTGCAGCAAGTACCAGTGCCATCCCCTTTTTGATCACTCTATCAAACTTCATAAACTATACCTTGACCTCCCTCATATACAAGTAAACAAGCATGCCTGCGTGTGCAGACGCCACATATGATAAAAATACAGATGCTTGCTTTAACTCTTGCATGACATCTGTGAAGTGTTGCTTTGTATTGATTATTGAACACAGCTTTTAAGTCATTGTATCACCCCCCCGTGTTAGTCAATGCTAACAAGACAGGTGTTCAGGGCTATGTTATCCGGCGACATAGTTCCGCTATATAATGATGCAATTCTTAATGAGTATAAAGAAGTGCTAAATAGGCAAAAGTTCCATCTAAAAGCAGAAACTGTTCAGACAGTCATCAACGCGATTCGTCAATTTGGTATAGAAGTGGTGCCATATCAAACCGATGAAATCTTAGTTGACATGGACGATTTAGTGTTTTATGAGATCGCAATAGCCAAACGGCAAAAAGGCGCCTACCTCGTAACCGGCAATCTGAAGCATTACCCAAGCAGAGATTTCATCATAACGCCAGCTGAAATGATACACAAGTTCGGCAGGGAAAGGCCATAAGTTAATCAGCCATATCCCTGCCGAACATATCCCCATTAAATTTTATATCAGCCCAGTGCCTGTGCTATATCTGCGATGAGATCCTCAGCGTCCTCTATGCCGCAGGAGTATCTGATGAGATCCGGATAGATGCCGCAGGCCTCTAACTCAGCATCATTCATCTGACGGTGCGTCGTGCTTGCCGGGTGCAGGCAGCAGGTGCGGGCATCTGCAACATGAGTCTCGATAGCACCAAGCTGCATACGCTTCATGAATTCCTCGGCTGCCTTCCTGCCGCCCTTGATGCGGAAGGATACTACGCCACAGGTGCCGTTAGGCATCTCACGCTTTGCGAGCTCATAATACTTATCGCCCTCGAGTCCTGGATAATTAACGGATGCTATCTTATCGTGAGCTTTAAGGAACTTGGCAACGGCGAGCGCATTTTCACAATGCTTCTTCATCCTTACATGCAGCGACTCAAGTCCCATATTTAATAAAAATGCGTTCTGCGGGGACTGTATAGATCCAAAGTCTCTCATCAGCTGTGCTGTGCATTTGGTTATAAATGCTCCGCCGAGACCGAATTTCTCTGCATAGGTGATGCCGTGATAGCTTTCATCCGGAGTGGTAAGCCCCAGGAATTTATCTGCATGAGCCATCCAGTCAAATACACCGTGATCCACGATGCAGCCGCCTACGCCAGCACCGTGACCGTCCATGTATTTGGTAGTCGAATGAGTCACTATGTCAGCTCCGAACTCAAAGGGACGGCAGTTTACCGGAGTAGCAAAGGTATTGTCCACTATGAGCGGCACACCGTGTGCATGAGCAGCATCAGCAAATTTCTGAATATCGAGCACGGTAAGTGCCGGATTGGCTATGGTCTCGCCGAATACTGCCTTGGTGTTGGGCTTGAACGCCGCATTCAACTCTTCCGCGCTGCAATCCGGATCGACGAAGGTAAAATCAATGCCCATTTTCTTCATGGTCACTGCAAATAAATTGTAGGTACCGCCGTATATGGTGCTTGACGATACTACATGATCGCCGCATGAAGCTATATTAAATACCGAATAGAAGGACGCTGCCTGTCCGGATGAGGTAAGCATAGCTGCAGTGCCGCCCTCAAGCTCACATATCTTGGCTGCTACATAGTCGTTGGTCGGGTTCTGCAGTCTCGTATAGAAATATCCGGCTGCCTCAAGGTCAAAGAGCTTGCCCATGTCCTCGCCTGTAGCATATTTGAAGGTTGTGCTCTGTATTATCGGCACCTGACGCGGCTCACCGTTTCCGGGTCTGTAACCGCCCTGCACGCATTTTGTTCCCAATCCGTATTCTGACATATTGTGTCCTCCATTTATATTATGATTACTAAAAGTGTTGCCAAACGGCTATGCGGACTGCGTGTTTACACGCAAGGACGCA
>CAVHZK010000136.1:0-7519 GCA_963640215.1 bacterium
TTATAAGTGTTGACGAATGGCAAAAACAGACTGCATGCAAGCATGCAAGGATAATCCTGCATTTGAAGATTGCGAGAGCGCTTACGCGCTCTCGCAATCTTCACTCTTATACAATATACTATTACAGCTATTTATGTCACGGCTTCCCGCAGTGCACTATCTTGGCGAAGTCGCTCTTTAGCGACGCTCCACCTATAAGCCCGCCGTCTATGTCGGGCTGAGCCATGAGCTCTGCGGCATTATCCGCGTTCATTGAGCCGCCATAGAGTATGCGTATTGCATCTGCGGTTGTCTGATCATAGAGCTTAGCTATGTGCTCACGTATATGGGAGCAGACCTCCTCTGCCTGAGCGCTCGTAGCTGTCCTGCCTGTACCTATAGCCCAGATGGGCTCGTAGGCGATGACAGTCTGCACCGCGTCCTTTGCGCTGACACCGGCAAAGTCCACCTCTATCTGTGCTTCCACCCATGCAAAGGTTTCGCCGGCCTCTCTCTGCTCCAAGGACTCCCCGCAGCAGAGTATGGGCGTAATACCATGCTCTATCGCCTTATGCAGCTTTCTGTTGATATCCTCATCTGTCTCGTGGAAATATCCCCTGCGCTCAGAGTGACCTAGGATGACATACTTAACGCCTGCATCGACAAGCATAGCCGCGGATATCTCACCCGTATATGCTCCCTTTTCCTCGTAGTAGAGGTTCTGCGCACCTATAGCCACCTCAGTGCCCTTAACTGCCTCAACAGCCGGTACAATATCTATAGACGGCACACAGTAGCATACATCAGCATCGGCACCCGCTACGCCTGTCTTCAGCTCTGCTATAAGTGTGAGCGCCTCGCTCGGCGTCTTGTTCATCTTCCAGTTGCCGGCAATCAATTTCCTGCGCATCTTATTTCTCCTGTATAATAGCTACTCCAGGAAGCTCCTTGCCCTCAAGATACTCTAAGGATGCTCCGCCTCCAGTGGATACATGAGTCATCTTGTCTGCAAAGCCCAAGCGCTTTACTGCTGCCACGGAGTCGCCTCCGCCTACAACTGTTACGGCCTCCGCCTCGGACAGTGCCTTGGCTACGGCATAAGTACCCTTGGCAAGCTCCGGATTCTCGAATACTCCCATAGGTCCGTTCCATACTACGGTCTTGGCGCTCTTTATAGCCTCGGCAAATGCTTCCGTGCTCTTGGGTCCTATATCGAGTCCTATATCGCTGTCTGCCATCTTGTCAACATCTACGTATTTTACATTTATCTCGGCATCTATGGGATCCGGGAAGGCATCAGCTACTGCCGTATCAAGCGGGAGCAGGAGCTTCTTATTAAGCTTTGTAGCCTTCTCGAGCATCTCCTTGCAATAATCCACCTTGGTATCGTCCACAAGTGATTTGCCGACATTTAAGCCCTCTGCCTTGAGGAAGGTATAAGCCATGCCTCCGCCGACGATGAGAGTATCGCATTTCTCCAATAGATTGGATATAACTGCCAGCTTGTCCGCAACCTTGGCTCCGCCAAGTATTGCTACAAAAGGTCTCGACGGATTCTCAACAGCATTACCGAGATACTCGATCTCCTTGAGCATAAGATAGCCTACCGCATTGTCCTTGACATACTCAGCCACTCCGACAGTCGAGCAATGTGCTCTGTGCGCCGTACCGAAGGCATCATTTACATAGACCTCACAGAGTGAAGCAAGCTCCTTGGAAAATGCCTCGCCGTTTTTCTCCTCCTCCGGTCTGAAACGTGTATTCTCCAAGAGCACAACATCCCCGTCCTGCATAGCTGCAACAGCCGCCTTGGCATTGGCTCCCACTACCTCATGATCAGCTGCAAATTTAACATCCTTGCCGAGGAGCTCGGAAAGTCTCACTGCAACAGGCGCGAGAGTAAGCTCCGGCTTGTAGGCTCCCTTGGGTTTGCCGAGATGTGAGCATAGTATGACCCTGCCACCGTTATCTATGAGCTTCCTGATGGTAGGAAGCGCTGCAACTATACGATTATCGTCCGTTATCTTGCCGTCCTTAAGCGGTACGTTGAAATCGCATCTGACGAGGACATGCTTGCCTCTTACATCAATGTCATCAACTGTTCTCTTGTTTAACTTAGCCATGTTTGCTCCTTTCAGGTTTTGTTGTTGAGTAACCCCTCTTTGATAAGCTTATCGCGCATCTTGCGCAGCACCTTGCCTCTGTGGGATATTGCGTTTTTCTCTTCCTCGGTAAGCTCCCCGCTCGTCTTGCCGTATTGGGGCAGATAAAATATCGGGTCGTAGCCGAAGCCCTCTGCTCCTCTTGACTCATACGCTATGGCTCCGGGCATCTCATCTTCGGCATCATAGAGCTTGCCGTCCTCATCTATGGCAGAGATGTGGCATACAAATGCGGCTCCTCGCTGCTCCTTGGGCACGTCCTTAAGCCGCTCAAGTATGGCTGCATTCTTAAGCTTGTAGTCCGTATCGTGCCCCATGAAGCGCGCCGAGTGCACGCCCGGCTCTCCGCCCATAGCATCTATACAGAGTCCGCTGTCGTCAGCCATGATGAGCGTATCACGCATATCGCCTCGGGCGCTTAAGATATCGTATATCTCCCTGACCTTAATGCGCGCATTTGCCTCAAAGGTCTCTCCGTCTTCCTCTGCCTCGGACCTTAGCCCCAAGTCCTTGAGTGAGAATATCTCGGCATTCACACTTGCAAGTATATCTCTAATCTCTCGCATCTTGCCCGCATTACCCGTGGCAAATACTATTCTCATCTATAATCTCCCTCTCGCCTTGGCGGCTTTGCCCCCAGAAATGAGTAAAAATAGGTCTTCATCATGCCGTTATATATCTTGCGATTCTTGTCGGCCTTGCGTCCTATGTACTTCTCTGCCTCCTCATAGGCTGTAATACAATAGAGACTCCAGTCGTTAAGCCCCTTAAAGCTCTCGCCGAGCGCTCTGTATAGGGCGGGCAGATTTTCCTTTTCCTCGAGCCTCTCGCCGTAGGGCGGATTGGTAATGATGAAGCCGTAACGCCCGTGATGCCGAAAATCTGCCACATCACGTCTCTGAAAATGTATCAGCTCGCCTACTCCGGCTAACTTGGCATTTTCCCTCGCGGCTCTCAGAGCCTCATCGTCTATATCATAGCCCTGTATGTCAAGTGAAGCTACCCCTTGAGTCAGGTCGCCGGCTCCAAGCTCTCTTAAGCCCTCGTCTCTAAGCTCTCTTGCCTCGTCATAGATGTCATACCACGGGCGCTTATCCATGATATTACTCCATTTAGTCGCGGAGAAATTGCGCTCCATGCCGGGAGCTATCTTGGCTGCCATCATGGCTGCCTCTATGCAGAAGGTACCTGAGCCGCAGAAGGGATCTGCAAGTATCCTGTCACGGTTCCACGGGGTCAGCATAATGAGAGCTGCTGCCAAGGTCTCGGTTATCGGAGCCTTGACTGTCTGACGGCGGTAGCCTCTCTTATGCAGGCTGTCACCGCTTGTGTCTATGCCTATGGTTATGACATCCTTATATGCTGTGACTCTGAGCGCATAATCCGCGCCATCCATAGGGAGGCGTACTCCCTCACGCTTGTAAGCGTGCTGCAGGCGCTTAACAACTGCCTTCTGTATGACAGTCTGAAAATCCCTCGGTGAGAAAAGCTTGGACTTCACGGAGGCTGCCTTAGCTACCCATACTCTGCCGTCCCAGGGGATGAAATCCTCCCACGCAACGGCGTATACAGCCTCAAACAGCTCATCCCAGGTGTATGCCTTAAACTCACAGACCCTTAGCAATATGCGCTCACAGGTGCGCATGAATATATTGGATCTGCATATAGCATGCTCGTCTCCGCTAAATACTACCTTGCCGTCAGAGACCTCGCTTATATCGTAGCCAAGCTTAGCCACCTCTGTCTTGGTGCAAGACTCCAGTCCGAAATGACAGGGCGCTATAAGTGAGTACCTCACCGCCCGCCTCCGGAAAGTCTGTTAAACAGCCATACTATAAGCATAACTATACATATAGGTGCCAGCACCGGACTTAATACCTGCAGCAGAGCTCCTATCACGGTAAATACGACAAACATGATGAGCATAAAGGTAAGGCAGCCCATATTGTATACATGTATGCCGCCCCATGGACTCTGCACGTTGTCTGTGCGGCTGTCCGCAGGACTTCCGTCCTCGGTCACCGTGCTTGCCTGCCCGCCGCCTGATGAGCCGTAGGAATCTGTGCCGTAGCCGCCCTGTGCCCTGCGGTTCTGAGCTATATTTTCCCCGAAATCCACATCGTCATCTGTGCCGGGTATGCCGTCAGGACCGCTTTTAGCGGCATCTATGATAGAGCGCGCGATAAGCTGCGGATCTCCGAGTGACTCTATGACCTCGTCACTTGTGCGTCCCGCTGCCGTCTCATTATCAATGTATTCGGAATAATAATTTAATTTATCCCTTACCATTGCCGCGGGCAGCTCGAAGGACATATATTCATTCAGTTTGTTAAGGAACTCTCTCTTATTCATGCTTATTGTCTGCTATAGCTATACCGAGCTCATCAAGCTGCTTGGAGTCTACCGCAGAGGGCGCTCCCATCATGGCATCCGAGGCATCCTTGAGCTTGGGGAACGCCATGACATCACGTATGCTCTCTGCGCCTGCCATCCACATGGCTACTCTGTCCATACCATAGGCAAGCCCCGCGTGAGGCGGTACTCCGTACTTGAAGGCCTCCAAGAGGAAGCCGAACTGGCTGTTGGCCTGCTCCGGTGTGAATCCGAGCACCTCCAGCATCTTCTCCTGTATGTCAGCCTGATGTATACGTACACTGCCGCCGCCTATCTCAGTGCCGTTTAATACTATATCGTAAGCCTTGGCTCTCACTCTGCCCGGGTCTGAGTCTATATACTGCCAGTCCTCATCCATGGGCATGGTGAATGGATGGTGCATGGCTGTGAATCTGCCCTCCTCCTCGCTCCATTCTAAGAGCGGGAACTCCGTTACCCAGAGGAACTTCCATGCCGACTTATCTATAAGCTCCAGGCTCCTGCCAAGCTCCAGTCTGACATTACCGAGCACATTGCGCACGATATTTAACTTGTCTGCCGCAAATACGACTAAATCACCCGGCTCTGCACCCATCGCCTTGATGATGCTCTCCGTCTCATCGGCACTTAAGAACTTGGCAAATGAGCTCTTATGCGAGCCGTCCTCTGCCGCATTTACACAGATATAAGCAAGCCCCTTGCCGCCAAAGAGCTTGGCAACCTCGGTAAGCGCATCTATCTTCTTGCGCGGCATGTGTCCCTGACCGGGTACTCTGATGCCCCTTATGACACCGCCCGACTCTGCCGCATTCTTGAATACTGCAAATTCCGTCTTGCCTGCGATATCCGTGATATCCTGTATCTTGAGCTCAAAGCGGAGATCCGGCTTGTCTGAGCCGTAGACATCCATAGCCTCCTTCCAGGTCATGCGTCGTATAGGCAGCTCGACATCTACATCTATAACCTCCTTGAACACACGCTTAAGGAGTCCCTCATTGACCTCTATGACTGTGTCAACATCTGCAAATGAGAGCTCCATATCTATCTGAGTAAATTCCGGCTGTCTGTCGGCTCTTAGGTCCTCATCTCTGTAGCAGCGTGCAAGCTGAAAATACCTGTCGAAGCCTGACACCATGAGGAGCTGCTTAAGTAGCTGCGGCGACTGCGGCAGAGCATAGAACTCGCCTGGATGTACTCTTGACGGAACAAGGTAGTCTCTTGCCCCCTCCGGTGTAGACTTGATGAAGGTCGGAGTCTCTATCTCAAGGAAGCCCTGCTCATCCATGTATTTTCTGACGCTTATGGCAAGCTTAGAGCGAAGTGCAATATTACGCTGGAGCGGTGCACGGCGCAGGTCTAAATATCTGTACTTAAGGCGCAGCTCCTCTCTTGTATTGGTCTCATCCTCTATCTGGAAAGGAAGCACTGCCGATTCACTTAATATACGGAGTGCTGTTGCCTCTATCTCGATTGCTCCCGTAGCCATATTGGCATTGGTGTCGGTGCCGCGGCTCCTCACTCTGCCGGTGACTGCTATGCAATACTCGCCGTGCAAGGTACCTGCCTTGGCAAATACCTCGCTGCCGCATATCTCCTCCTCGAACACAGCCTGTATAATACCGCTCCGATCTCTTATATCCGTAAATACGAGTCCGCCCTTGTTGCGTGACTTCTGCACCCAGCCCATGACCGTGACTGTTCTGTCTATATCTGCTGCCGAGAACTCCGCACATCTTGCGCTGCGCTTAAGTCCCTCCATGCTCTCTGCCATATCCTGTCTCCTCTTGAAATGTATTGCTGTGGCTATTTTGTCCCTTGGTGCATATATAGCCGTATCATGTTTACTATCTTAGTTTCTTTGCTTACTGTTTTGTTCTTTTAGGCACTTACAAGTCTCATCTGCCTCTACTGTCATGCGTTTGATATCCTCAAATGTCGCGCCGCATTGACAAGTATCCGAGACTTAGTACTCTCTTAGTCCATGTAGAAGTCTCTGAACTCAGTATAGCCTTGTGCTGTAAGGCTTTCCTTCTGGAATTTCTTATTCTTGGCCATCCAGACTGTAAGTATCTGCCTGCCATTGGCTCTTGCCGCGATAGCCTTATTGAATATGCTGCTTAATCTCTCAGCCGGCATGTTTTTCTCGATAAGCCATGCCTCCTTATCATGGGATGACATAAGCTTATCTGCGCCGTCCTCCATGAGTATGGTCATAATACGCTCAAAGCCTATCGAGAATCCGACTGCCGGAACATCCTGTCCGGTGAACTTTCCGACCATCCTGTCATAGCGTCCGCCGCCGCCAACAGAGGCTCCGAGAGCCTTGGTCTTTATCTCGAATATGGTGCCGGTATAATAACCCATGCCGCGCACCAAGGTCGGGTCAAAGCTAAGCTTAATATCTCTGTCTTTGATGCCTGCAACAGACTCCATGATATCGGCAACATTTTCTCCTGCTGCCTTGGCCTCCTCAGAGCCGAGACTCTTGGCAAAGGCTCTGACTCCCGACGCATCTGTTCCGAAGTTATCTAACAGTCCGCGGAGCTTATCCGTCATAGCCTTACTCATGCCGAGCTCCCTAAGCTCCGCATCGACGCCCTCTGCGCCTATCTTGTCTGCCTTATCTAATATAACGAGTATGTCCTCTGCCTTGTCCTCCGGCATACCTGCATAGCGTATGAGCTCAAACAGGAAGCGGCGGTCGTTGATAACTATGTGATAGCCATATTTTGCAAAGCCTATCCTGTCCAGCGCCTCGGTGGTAGCCAATATAAGCTCCTTCTCGGCTAAGTTGCTCGCATCTCCCAATATATCTATATCGCACTGCACGAACTGTCTGAAACGGCCTCGCTGCGGTCTGTCAGCTCTGAATACCGGTCCCATCTGCAATGCCTTAAAGGGCTGCGGGAGCGAAGCGCTATTGGCTGCATAATACCTTGCCAAAGGAAGCGTAAGATCATATCTTAAGCCCTCCTCGGTAAGCGTCTCGCTGCCTTGTGCATTAT
>CAVHZK010000137.1:0-5378 GCA_963640215.1 bacterium
CTCCCTCGGTAAGCGTGCCGGTCTTGTCACACACGAGGTTCTTGACCTCTGCGAGACCCTCAAGATATATAGAGCCCTTGACCAATACGCCAGCATTGCTTGCTCCGCCTATGCCTGCAAAGAAGGTAAGCGGTATACTTATCACCAGCGCGCAGGGGCAGCTTATAACGAGGAAGGTAAGCGCCCTGTATATCCAAGTGCTCCAAGCGGCGGCATGACCTATGCACATATTTACAAGCGGCATGACGACTGCAAGGAGCAGCGCCAATATGCATACTGTAGGTGTGTAGACTCTCGCAAACTTGGAGATGAAATTCTCCGAGCGAGACTTCCTTGAGCTCGCATTTTCCACAAGCTCCAATATCTTGGATGCTGTGGACTCGCCAAATAACTTCTCTGTTCTTATACGGAGCTTGCCTGAGAGGTTAATGCATCCGCTTGCCACATGGTCGCCTGCCTTGATATCACGCGGCACGCTCTCGCCTGTGAGCGCACTCGTATCAAGTGAACTTGCGCCGTCTGTGACTATGCCGTCTATCGGTACCTTCTCTCCGGGCTTAACCACTATTATAGTGCCGAGCTCGACCTCGTCTGGGTCAACACCTATGAGCTCGCCGTCCGCTCCCTCTATATAGGCTGTATCGGGGCGTATATCCATGAGCTCGCTAATATTCCTGCGGCTCTTGCCCACGGCGTAGGCCTGAAAGAGCTCTCCTATCTGGTAGAACAGCATAACAGCTACACCCTCGGTATACTCGCCCAAGGCTATGGCTCCGACAGTAGCGACAGCCATGAGGAAATTCTCATCACAAGGCTGCATTGACCTGATGCCATGCAAGGCCTTCTTCAGTACATCATAGCCTATGATGAAATAAGGCACCATATAGACTACGAATTCGATTGTTTTTTCTTCAATCTGCACAAAATGCAGTACAACCATAATAAGCGCTGCCGCTATGATACGATACAGCACTTTTTTCTGTTTCTTGTTCACCGCTGACTCCTGTATGTGGCATGATGCCGTGCATAGGACTTACATTACGCAGTCTCTCAGCTTAGCTATCTTATAAAATATCCGTGCTTGTATATTTGCTGACAACGCACAGAAACGACTTAACACAAATATCACTTTACTGCAGAGTTGAATGTCCGCGACAAAGTGACGTCAATCATAGATATATCTCGCAATCCTCCTCGACCTTGCGGCAGTTAGTAAGCACCTCTTCCATGACTGCAGCAACGTCTGCGCCCTCATCAAACTCTACATTCATCTTGAGCGCCATGAAATTAACAACACAGTCCTTGACTCCGGCTGTATTCTTGGCTGCAGTCTCCATCTTGTTGGCACAGTTAGCACAGTCAACGTCTATCTTGTAGCTCTTCTTCATCGTGATGACTCCTTATGATGTAAAATTCCATGCCTGCGACTTACAAGCACGATAACGCATAAAATGAAAGATCATTTTGTCGCAACGCTTGAACAATTGTTCAAGCGTTAATTTCATTATACACCTGCTTAAGTCTATGTCAACACCTTTTACACCCCATTGCCCCACACCTAGTTCCGTAAAATCTCATACAGCGTTGCTTGTAATCCGGTGCCTCATCGAAGACGCCATGTCCATAGCTTTTATCATACAGATACATCTCACATTGCAATGCATCGGCAATTTCCCTGGATCCTTCCGGCGTTGCCACCGCGTCTCCTTCTGAACCAAGTACCAGCACCGGACACGTGATTTTAGAAAGTTCGTTATAGCAGTCAAAAGTCAGACAGGCCCCGGCAAGCTGTATAAAACGTTCATATTCAGTATCGGTAATCCCACGGTTTGCAGAAATCAAAACATCCCGGCAGGCTTCCAGCGTGCCCGCAGAATACACACTATCTACGAAGGATGCAAGGAGGCCCTCTTCGTCCTTATTCTCGGCCAACTGTATCCATTCATTTATCTTTTGTGTAAACGTATCATTTGGTCTGGAAAGTGTAGATCCCAGAACCATTCGATGCACAAGCTCCGGATGATCAATCGCAAGATACTGCGCGATCATGCCGCCCTGGGACACACCCAGGATATCCGCATTCGTGATATGGAGCGACTGCATCGCAGCCGCCGTCTGATCCGCAAGCTCCCGAATGGTGACGCCGTCTTGAAGTGCCTTAGGTCGATCAAATAAATACACCGTATACGCTTTTGCAAAGTTCTTGTACGCCTCCGCAACCGAATCGGCCAATCCCATAACACTGTGTACCGACAAGCCCGGAATGATCACAAATGTCTTTTTGCCACTGCCAAATGTTGTATAATCCATTTTGCCTCTTTCCCCTTAATTTTAAGGCTTTATCTATCCATTTTAAGGCTTTATCTATCCATAGCAAAGTGAGTGCCCTTTTCCTATATAGCAAAACGCGGACTGCATCGCGCTTACGCGCTCTTACAATCCGCATAGTCATTTGGCATCACCGCAGTATATACTCGAAGAACTTGGTCGCCGCATAGCAGCCTGCTATGCAAGCTGTAAGTGCTGCCAATATCTGCAGCATAGGGAAGGTAGTCTCCGGCTCCGGTGCTTCGCTTAGATCCACATGGTTACGCTCTCCATAGGGGTCGTTGGTCTCCGGTCTGTCATATTCGGACTTAGAGACCATCGCGGCATGAGCGCATTTGAAGCCGCAGTTTGCGCAGCCTCCGGTGCAGCCCTCGGGTGCGTCTGATGGCGGCTTATATGTGGTCTGAAGCGCATTTTCCTTGATGGACTGCACAGCATACCAGAATACGTCGTGAAATTCCTTCTCTTCCTTAACCTCTGTATCTGCAGCCTCTGCGAGGCTCTTGTTCTCTTCCATCTTCCTCAAGGCTCCTTTCGTATTTTGGCAGCCCATGCTCATGCAGCATTATATCTAAGCCTATGCACGTCATGTCTACTAACGCAGCTGTCTTACAGCGCATCCTCCTCGATCGCAGCCAGCAATGCCGGTACAAACTGCTTCTTGCGGGATACGAGTCCCTTGACCACATATCCGTACTCGCCTGCAGTCTCTGTCTTAAATGCTCGCTCTAACAGCTCCTTGGCTCTGTTTCCGGCATATATGACCTCACTTGACTGCTCGCCTATATTGGTAGCTATATAATATACAAGGTCAAGCCTGTCGCTTACGAGCACCTCAGCTATATATCCGGCTATCATCTCCTCAGCCTTCCTGAGATTGACCGGACTGTTGAAGTTGCCCTGAGCTATGCCTATGCGTAGGTTATTGCTCCTTAGTATCTTGCAGTCGTTTCTGAATACTGCCTCAGGCGTCTTGCCTGTGAGATCCTCTCCGGCATCAAACATATCGGCGGCAAGCTTCAAGCTGTCTACCTCGGCAAGTGCTGCAAGCTCTTTGGCAGCAAGCCTATCTCTATGTGTGCAGGTAGGCGACTTAAAGCAGAGCGTATCAGAGAGTATAGCGCTCAATAGGAGCCCTGCTATGCCCTTTGGCGGCTCTATATTATTCTCCCTGTACATATCCCAGATGATGGTCGCAGTGCATCCTACCGGCACATTTCTGAATATAATAGGTCCGGCAGTCTCGATATCACCTATCCTGTGGTGGTCAATGATACCCATTATCTCAGCCTCATCGAAGCCGTCCACACACTGGCTCTTCTCATTGTGATCGACCAAGACTATGCGCTTCTTCCTTAAGTTTATCAGGTTACGCTTGGATATAAGTCCGCGCACTCTGCCGTGCTCAGTTACAGGGAAATAATTATACCTGACTCTACTCATTACCTCCTTGACGTCCTCTATGAGCTCAGTCGGCTCGAAGCATATCACATCGGTCTTCATGTAGTTGTCAACCGGCACGGATTGATTTAAGAGTCTTGATGCGGCATAGGTGTCCTTAAGCGTGCATATCAGCCTGCAGCCGTTTCTGCGCGCGGTATGCACTATCTCCTCCGGCACGTCCTGAGTCATGCAGGCTATGACGAGAGAATGAGCAAGCTCTACGGCACATTTAAGTGTCTCGTAGCGATTGCCGACTATAAGTATGTCGTCCTTTTCAAACAGCTCTCTGATAGCTTCCGGCGTACTTGCTCCGATAGACACCTTGCCGTCTCCGCTGATGACATCATCGGGATCGCCGTTTATAAGCTTGGCGCCTAAGGTGTCGATAATATTGTGCAAGGGTACATGTGACTTAAGGAAGGCTCTTGCATCGAGCGCATCCATATTGGCCATGGCTATGTCCTTGACTGTGATAACGCCTTTAAGCAAGCCGTCCTCGTCTGCTATCGGGAGCGTAGACACATCCCTTACGCGCATGAGCTCCCAAGCCTCACGCACGCTGGTGTTCGCAGCTATGCCGCTCTCCTCCCTTATGTCTAAGTCGCTTACCTGCGCATGTACATCAAGGCAGAGTCTCGGTATAGGAAAATGAAATCTATCCAAGACAAAGCTCGTCTCGGGACTAATTACACCCGCACGACAGGGCTCATATATCGCCTCGCACTTGGTATATCCCTCGCTGAGTCTCTTGTCCCTCAGACGATTCATCAAATCCGCGTAGGCTATAGCCGAACATATAGAGTCCGTGTCCGGATTCTTGTGTCCTATAACTGTTATACGCTTGTGGTCTTCCTGTTCTGTCGTCATCTGCCTGCCTTCTCCGCCTTAAGTGCCTTTGCCGCTTCCTCACGCTTTTTGCATATCTCGTCCCAGCTCTCATGCTTGGACATCTCCTCTGTAAATGCCTTCATATGCTCAGGTATATTGATATTCTGAGGACAGCTTCTTACGCATTTACCGCAGGAAATACATGCCGACGGTCTCTTGCTCTCCGGCAGTGAATCTATATACATAGTCACGTTGAAGGAGGGTGCGACTCTGTAATCATTGTACTTGGCAATGAGATCCGGGATATTTAGTCCCATAGGGCAGCCCTCGCAGCAGTAACGGCAGCCGGTACAGGGGATGGAATCCTTGAGCTGCTCCGCTATATCTAAGAGTAGCTTGTTGTCGTCTTCAGTAACAGGCTCGGCCTCATTGAAGGTCTGCACATTATCCAAGGTCTGCTCATAGTTAGAGAGTCCGCTAAGTATGACCTTCACATTATCAAATTGCGTAAGCCACCTGTATCCCCATGATGCAGCGCTCGCATCCGGACGTACTGCCTTGAGCCTTGCCTCCTGCTCCTTGGGGAGATTGGCAAGCGCCCCGCCTCTTACAGACTCCATGACGATAATCGGTATATTATGCTTCTTAAGCAGCTCGTATTTACGCTGTGCGTCCTGCAAGGTCCAATCGAGATAATTCATCTGTATCTGGCAAAACTCCATAGCGCCGTCTGCATAATCAAGGAACTTCTCCAGCATTTCCGGTGCGCCGTGTGAGGA
>CAVHZK010000138.1:0-4349 GCA_963640215.1 bacterium
GACTTAATACACAAGAGGTCTTGTCGAACCGAGCCTATCGGCGAGCAAGACCTCTTTGCTGACATTTTCCATTATGAACAAAGACGAACTTATAAGAGGCTTAAATGACAGACAGCGTGAGGCAGTGGAGTATACTGAGGGGCCACTGCTCATATTGGCGGGAGCGGGCTCAGGCAAGACGCGCATATTGACGCACAGGATAGGATATCTTATTGCAGACGGAGTGTCTCCTTGGAATATACTCGCGATCACATTTACCAATAAGGCTGCCAATGAGATGAGGGAGAGAGTCAATCGGCTCCTCGACACCAATGCCGCGCAGGCCGTATTTGTATCGACATTTCATTCCATGTGCGTGAGACTGCTCAGACGCGACATCCATGAATTAGGCTACGGCAGGGATTTTACTATCTACGACACGGACGACCAGAAGACTCTCATACGTCAGTGTACTAAGGCTCTCAATCTTGACAGCAAGATGTATCGGGACAGAGCCGTGCAGAGCCGTATTTCATCTGCCAAGAACATGATGCTTGATGCGGCAGCGTTTGAGGCTGATGCCGTAAGCAAATATGAGAAGGACATCGCCAGGATATACACAGAATATGAGAAACAGCTTAGGGCCAACAATGCGCTGGACTTCGATGACCTGCTGATCAAGACTGTGGAGCTCTTCAAGAAGTCTCCGGCTGTACTTGCATATTGGCAGGAGAGATTTCGTTATATCATGGTCGATGAGTATCAGGACACCAACAATGTGCAGTTTGAGCTGATACGTCTCCTTGCATCACGCTATGGCAATCTCTGCGTGGTAGGTGATGACGATCAGTCCATATACAGATTCCGCGGGGCAAATATCGAGAACATACTCAGCTTCGAGAAGGTATTTCCCAAGGCCAAGGTCATAAAGCTAGAGCAGAATTATCGTTCAACCAAGAGCATATTAAATGCCGCCAATGATGTTATCAAGAACAACAAAGGACGCAAGGAGAAACGACTCTGGACTGAAAATGAAGATGGTGAGCTGCCGGATTATATCGAATATGATAATGCAAAAGCGGAGGCAGCTGCAATTATAGAGAAGGCGGCTGAGTCTGCCAAGCACGGCGTAAGGCTCAAGGATCAGGCCATATTATATAGGACGAATGCCCAGTCGAGACTATTCGAGGAAAAATGCGTGCAGCGCGGAATACCCTATGTGATAGTCGGAGGCGTCAACTTCTACCAGCGCAAGGAGATTAAGGATATACTGTCGTATCTACGTATTATTGCAAATGGGACTGATGACCTTGCCTATCGCAGGATTATAAATGTGCCAAAGCGCGGCATAGGTCAGACCAGTGTCGACAAGGTAAATTTATACGCAGCGCAAAACGGTATAAGCTTCGGAGAGGCGCTCAACAGATGCTCTGAGATAGAGAGCCTCGGCGCGGCAGCAAAGCGACTGGATAATTTCGTGAAGGAGATAGAAAAGTATCGCCACGATTATATAGAGTCCGGCAGTATAAGCTCCCTGATAGAGGCTGTGCGTGATGACAGCGGTTATGCCGACGAGATAAAGGCAGAGGATCCGGTAAGTGCCGAGACCCGACTTGAGAACATAGAGGAGCTCATAAATAAGGCTGTCAGCTCGCAAGAGGAATATACGGCAGAGTACGGGGCAGGCGAACAGGACGAGCAGGCAGACTTGGAGACGGGCAGCATGCAGAGCGCTATAAATGAGGGCTTTGAGATGCCGGAGCCTATAACAGAGCCAATTGAGCTATTGTCCTTATTTCTTGAGGATGTATCGCTTGTTTCTGACATAGACAGGACTGACCCGCAGGAGGAGGCCATCACCATGATGACCCTGCACGCGGCCAAGGGACTTGAGTTTGATACGGTATATCTGTGCGGCATGGAGGACGGACTCTTCCCCTCGGCTGTAGCGATCAACAGCGACAATCCCAAGGAGGAGATAGAGGAGGAGCGCAGACTCTGCTATGTCGGATTTACCAGAGCAAGACGGGTGCTGCATCTAAGCTCTGCTGCGTCGCGTATGGTAAACGGCGATATGCGCTTTATGACGGCGTCACGCTTTATTGATGAGATACCGGATGGTGAGGCAGATAAGCATTTTAGACGAGAGCATAGACAAAGGGGAGAGGGCGCAGAGCCCTTTGCGCAATTTGGCGGATATGAGGGACGCTTAGAATACGGACTTAAGCACAGCGCATATAATCGCAGCGGATACGGCACGGCTTACGGGAGCGGATATGCGGATTACAACGGAAGCAGAGCAAGGCGTGGGGCGGACAGTCCGTATAATGCCTTTGACAATAGCCGTGTGGGGCGCTTTGGGTCCATGGATGACACACCGGCTGGAAGGACAAGCAAAAAGAGCAAGGCAGCAGCCCTACAGGGCTTAGCCGGTATCAGCAAGGGCATGGGCAACGGAGCTGTTAAGCAGAAGCCGGTGTACGGAGTCGGAGATCGCGTCTCACATGTCAAATTCGGTATCGGTACGGTTGCAGAGCTTAAGGACGAGCCCAAGGATTACCGCGTTACAGTTGATTTTGACGAGGCAGGACGCAAGGTGCTCTACGCAGGATTTGCAAAACTTGAGAAGGTGTGATACAGTGATGTCGGGAAATGAGGAGGGCTCGTAAGAGCTGCATCTAAGTCCGAGCAACAGGACAGACACAAGGACGCATTTTCATAAGATAATAACGATTGCTGCATAGGAGGATCGTATGGACAGGTTAAATACTTTGATTTCACTTAACGACGCCAAGAAGACTATCGATGAGCTTATCGCCAAGCTTAAGCATAACGGTGAGGAGCTTACAGACAGCTCCAATACAAGGAAGATACTTATCATCACTCTGACTGTTATCGGAGCATTGGTGGTTATCGGAGCTATAGCATATGCTGTATACAGGCATTTCAGTGATGATTGGGATGACTATAGCTTTGATCATAGTGGCACCTTTGATGATGACGACGATATGTTTGATGACGATTTCGATGCAGAGAGCTTTGGCGTCGAGGATGCGTCAGACGGAGAATAAATCAGCGTGAAGGATTACATCAATGACTGCAGCCTCGGCGGAATATGCGGAGGCTGCTTTTATCATGCCCAAAGAGAGGAAGAGCAGCGCCAGATAAAGAGTGAGCACGTTCATGCCCTGCTTGACGAGGCGGTTTCACCGTACGATTACGAGTATCGCTATGAGGGCATTACGGCAAGCCCACTTATTTTCGGCTACAGAAACAAGATGGAATATAGCTTCGGCGACTGCATTAAAAATGGCCCGCTCACTCTCGGGCTCCACCAGAGGAAAAGTTTCTACAATGTCATAGATGTCGATGATTGCAGGCTCGTGCATAATGATTTCAACTTGGTGGTGAAGTGCGTTGCCGATTATTTCAGATCCACCGGGCTCACCTATCACGACAAGAAATCGCATTTCGGCTATCTCAGATACCTTATCATCAGGCGAGCTGTCAATACGGGCGAGATGCTTATAGACTTGGTGACCACATCTCAGCCGCTTATAAAGGTTTCCAATCACAGAGAGATATGTGAGCTCAGCCTGTATGAGCAGGAAGCTTATGCCGCGGGGCGTATCAAGTCTGCTGACGGAGTCGAGACTCTTAATGAGGACGAGGTATTAGAGGAGTTTAAGGACAGGCTGCTGAGACTCGCGCAGGCTGACACATTTGCAGGAAACATTAAGGGCATATTGCATACTGTAAATGACGCATTATCAGATGCAGTGAGAAATGACGGCACGACAGTGCTATATGGAGATGATCATATTACCGAGGAGATATTAGGACTTAAGTTTAAGATATCACCTTTTTCATTCTTCCAGACCAATACCAAGGGCGCTGAATTATTATATTCCAAGGTCAGGGAATATATAGCAGACGAGCTTAAACCAGACATGAGCCTCTTCGACCTGTACTCAGGCACCGGCACCATCGCACAGGTGCTTGCACCAAGCGTGCGACAGGTCACAGGCGTAGAGATAGTTGATGAAGCTGTCGAGGCAGCACGGGTAAATGCGGCAGCCAACGGACTCACTAATTGCACCTTTATAGCTGATGACGTGCTGGGGGCGCTCGACAGCCTGCCAAGCCCTGATATCATCATATTGGACCCCCCGAGAGAAGGAGTTAACCCCAAGGCACTCCATAAGATTATCGACTACGGCGTCGAGCACATGATATATGTAAGCTGCAAGCCGGAGAGCCTCGCGCGCGACCTGGCTATGCTGCAGGAGTCAGGCTACCGCCTCATCCGAGCTGCCGCAGTCGACCAATTCCCGTGGACTAAGAATGTGGAGACGGTATGTCTCTTAGTG
>CAVHZK010000139.1:0-5357 GCA_963640215.1 bacterium
AAGTCCTCGTGACGTATCACGGGAATTTAGGATATAAGAAATTAAAAGATTTCTCAGATGAGATTTAGTTCGCGATGTCAAACATCAGCCTGCAGAAAATTTTCAAAAACCTATTGACATAGTAGGGAAGGTAGTGTAGTATACACGCAAGCTCAAAGTAAACGAGCCGATTATTTGGGACTGTGAGTCCGGAAAGGAGAAAGATATGTATAAGAACAATGCAGCTGTTATGTGTATGTGCATGTGTTTCATGTCTGCTCCCCGGATGAAAGTTTCTTGGGTTTGTGACATGACTTAATGTCATGCGCATAAACACAGCGATATATTTTCAGGACTTGCACCGGGGCAGCCATTTGATGGTCGCTCCGATTTTTGCGTTGCATGTAGCGCGCAGCAACCTCAGTACTGAAATTAGTCGCATAGCAACATAGCACAATACAGCCGACATGTTCGGAAGTAAGAAAAGAGAGAGAGGAAGCACTATGAAGAAAAACATTTTCAAGCGCATCAGTGCGGCAGGAGTCGCAGCAATCACGGCAATAGGTCTGCTTGCAGGATGCGGCAGCAGCAGCACGGCGGACACGACCGCAGCATCAGAGGCTACTGAGGAAGCCTCAGGCAAGTTCAGAACACTTGACGAGATCAAGGCTGACGGCACCATCAATATCGGAGTATTTTCAGACAAGGCTCCGTTCGGCTATGTAGATGAGAATGGTGAGTACCAGGGCTACGATGTATATTTCGCAGACAGACTTGCCAAGGATCTCGGAGTTGAGGTCAACTACGTATCGACCGAGGCAGCTAACCGCATCGAGTATCTCCAGACCGGCAAGGTTGACATTATATTGGCTAACTTCACCGTTACACCCGAGAGAGCAGAGGAGGTTGATTTCGCACTTCCCTATATGAATGTGGCACTCGGCGTTGTATCACATGACGACAATGTCATCACAGACCTTTCACAGATAGGAGCTGATGATCAGGTAATAGTTATCTCCGGTACAACTGCAGAGACTTACCTCATCAAGGAATATCCGGACATCAAGCTCCAGAAGTTCGACACCTATGCCGCTGCCAAGAGCGCATTTGAGAACGGAACAGGCGTTGCTTGGGCTAACGACAATACCGAGGTTATAGCATTTGCCAATGATAATGAGGGATATACCGTAGGTATAGATTCTCTCGGCAGTGCAGATACTATAGCTCCGGCTGTTACCAAGGGCAACGAGACACTGCTTAACTGGATTAACGACGAGATTAAGTCTCTCGGCGAGGAGAAATTCTTCCACGCTGATTATGAGGCAACTCTCCTTGATACCTACGGTGCAGAGTTTGAGGATACCTTGGTAGTTGAGGGCGGCGGAGACGCAGCAGCTTCAACAGATGCAGCAGCCTCAACAGCAACAGCTGAGGCTAAGGGCACCATCACCGTAGCAGCATCACCCACACCGCACGCAGAGATACTTGCAGAGGCAGCCAAGGTGCTTGCTAAGGAGGGATGGGAGCTCAAGGTTACCGAGTTCGAGGATTATGTACAGCCCAACCTTGTAGTTGATTCGGGCGAGATTGACGCTAACTACTTCCAGCACACACCTTATCTTGACAATTTCAATGAGGAGAAGGGCACAAGCCTTGTAAAGGTTGCAGGCATCCACTATGAGCCTTTCGGCATCTATCCCGGTACCAAGAGCTCACTTGACGAGGTTGCAGACGGAGATACGATAGCAGTTCCCAACGATACTACCAATGAGGCAAGAGCACTGCTTCTGCTGCAGGATAACGGACTTATCAAGCTCAAGGATGGTGCAGGCCTTACCGCTACAATACTTGACATCGCTGAGAATCCGCACAACTTAAAGATAGAGGAGCTTGAGGCAGCACAGGTATCAAGAGTTAAGGATGAGGTAGCTTATGTGGTACTTAACGGAAACTATGCGCTTGAAGCAGGATTCTCGGTTAAGAATGACTCTATAGCATACGAGAAATCAGACTCAGAGGCAGCCAAGACCTATGTAAATATCATCGCCGTTAAGGAAGGCAATGAGAACAGCGAGGGCATCAAGGCACTTGTAGCTGCACTTAAGTCAGATGAGGTTAAGGACTATATCACCAACACCTATGACGGAGCAGTAGTTCCTTACGAGGACTGATAGAGTCAATACGCTTTTGACCTTGAGAGTTAACTGTGGTACAATGTCAAGGTTAATGTGTCAGAAACCACGGCAATACAGCTTGTAGTGACTACTCTGACACTTAGAACCCGCATAGTATTATGAATACGTCCCCCGGGCGGCGTATGCCGCTCGGGGCTTTAATAGCGCTAAGGAGCCTGATACATGGCATTTATAGAGATCGAACATCTGAGCAAGACTTATGATATCAAAGCATCTGCCGTAGAGGCTCTCAAGGACGTCAACCTGTCCATAGACAAGGGCGAGATATTCGGAGTCATCGGACTCTCCGGAGCGGGCAAAAGTACGCTGGTACGATGTATCAACAAGCTTGAGACGCCTACCGAGGGCAGGATAAGCATAGACGGCAGAAATATCTTGGAGCTTAATGAGGAGGAGCTCCGACGTACGCGCCAGCATATAGGCATGATATTTCAGCATTTCAATCTCCTCATGCAGAGAAATGTTATAGACAATATCTGCTTCCCCATGGAGATAGCGGGCGTGCCCAAGAATGAGGCAAGGCTCAAAGCCATGGAATACCTAAGGACCGTAGAGCTCGAAGAGAAGGCTAAGGCATATCCCGTACAACTCTCCGGCGGACAGAAGCAGAGAGTAGCCATAGCGAGAGTATTGGCATCGGATCCGCAGATTATACTCTGCGATGAGGCAACAAGCGCACTTGATCCGCAGACCACACGCACCATATTGGCACTGCTTAAGCGCATTAACAAGGAATTTGGCATAACCATAGTCATTATCACGCATGAGATGAGGGTTATCGAGGAGATATGCGACAGAGTAGCGGTGCTCGACCACGGCAGAGTGGAGGAGCTTGGCACGGTGCAGGAGATATTTGCACATCCCAAGACCAATGCAGCCAAGAGACTCGTCCTTACCAAGCAGAGCGAGCTGCTTGAAGAAGAAATTACGAAGGGAGAATAAATATGTCAGCATCGGATATGATATCAATGCTCACGAGCGGAACAGCCGAGACCCTGCTGATGGTGTTCGTTTCTACCTTCATGGGATATGTGATAGGTATGCCGCTCGGCGTGCTGCTCACTATATTTGACACGGACGGCATCAGTCCACATCCGTGGGCATACAAGATACTTGATTTCATCATCAACATCACGAGGAGTGTTCCCTTCCTTATATTACTCATACTCATTCAGCCCTTCACCAAGATGATAGTAGGCAAGAGCTACGGTACAACTGCTACCATAGTTCCGCTGACTGTTGCGGCAGCGCCCTTTATCGCGCGTATGGTAGAGAGCTCGTTAAAGGAAGTAGACAAGGGAGTTATCGAGGCTGCGGTAAGCCTCGGAGCAAGGAAGAGCACCATCATCACCAAGGTGCTTATAGCTGAGGCGCGCACCTCACTCTTGGTCGGAGTCACCATAGCGCTCGGCACTATACTCGGCTATTCTGCTATGTCAGGCGTAGTAGGCGGAGGCGGACTCGGAGATATAGCCATTAGATACGGATATTATCGTTATGAGACAGGCATCATGCTTGTGACGGTAGTCGTACTTGTCGTACTCATGCAGATACTCCAGTGGCTCGGCATGATACTGTCCAAGAAATTGGATCGCAGGAGAGGTTGACGCGGCATGAATTTGGAAGTAATGCACAGCTATCTGCCTCTGTATATTGAGGCAATGAAGCTTACACTTAAGATAGGATGGACGGGTATAATACTGTCCGTCCTTATTGGCTTTTGCTGTGCCTTAATCAGGAATTACAAGACGCCGGTGTTGAACACCATAGTAGGCGTATATATAGAGATATTCAGAAACACGCCTCTCTTGGTGCAGCTGTTCTTCCTATATTTCGGACTGCCCAAGGTGGGATTATCCATAAGTGCGCAGTTCTGCGGATCATTGGGACTGGCACTGCTTGGCGGAGCATATATGGCCGAGGCATTTCGCTCGGGACTCGAGGCAATCGAGCCTATACAGACGGAATCTGCCATGAGTCTCGGACTTAGCCGGAGTCAGACTATATTGCATATTATATTGCCGCAGGCATTTTCGGTAAGTGTGCCTGCATTTGTGGCAAATATTATCTTCCTGCTGAAGGAGACCAGCGTATTTTCGGCAATTAGCCTCATGGATCTCATGTTTACAGCCAAGGATCTGATAGGCTTGTATTATAAGACGACGGAGTGCCTCGCTCTCTTGGTTATATTTTATCTCATTATATTACTGCCGGTATCTATTATCGGCAGCATAGTGGAGAGGAGGGTGCGCTATGCAGGCTTTGGGGATTGACGTGCTCTTTAAGGGCATGAATATGCAGAGGCTGCTGCTCGGACTGTGGGTATCTCTTAGGATCAGTCTTATCTCAGTTGCGATAAGCATAGTCTTGGGACTCTTTATCGGAGCGCTGATGACGCGCAAGAACCCTCTCATCAAGGCATTTACACGTATATATCTTGAGATAGTCAGAGTCATGCCGCAGATGGTATTGCTCTTTATCGTGTTCTTCGGTACTACGAGGGTATTCGGCATCAATATCGAGGCAGAGCTTGCCTCCATAATAGTATTCAGCTTTTGGGGCACCGCGGAGATGGCGGACCTAGTGAGGGGGGCGCTCATCAGTATCCCCAAGCATCAGTATGAGTCGGCTTCGGCTCTCGGCATGAACGAGGTGCAGACCTTTGTGCACATAGTTATACCTCAGACACTGAGGCGGCTTATACCGCTATCGATAAATCTTGTTACACGCATGATCAAGACCACCAGTCTCATTATGATGATAGGTGTGGTCGAGGTACTCAAGGTAGGTCAGCAGATAATCGAGGCAAATCGTACCTCGTCGCCAAATGCTGCCTTCGGAGTGTATGCGGCGGTATTTGTATTGTATTTCATAGCGTGCTGGCCTATCAGCATGTTTTCAAAATATCTCGAAAGGAAATGGGCGTAAATGTCTGCGGAGCTCGTTAAGATAGAACATTTAGTAAAGCGCTACGACGGCGAGGGAATTATCCTTGATGACCTGTCACTCACGGTACATGAGGGAGAGGTCGTGGTTATAGTGGGACCCTCGGGCTGCGGCAAGTCGACGCTGCTGCGCTGCATCAATGCCTTGGAGCCCATACAGGGCGGCAGTATCAGCTACAGAGGCGAGATAGTAGATCCTAGGTCCAAGAGGATAACGGAGCTGCGCCAGAAGATAGGC
>CAVHZK010000140.1:0-8606 GCA_963640215.1 bacterium
ACGGATGGATAAGGAAGGGAAACTACATCTACCTCACACGCAAGGCAAGCTCCAAGTCAAGCATGCTTGCACTTGAGAGCTTTCGCGTGCCTGATGCTGATGAAAGTAAGGACGCCAAGCTCACGCTGTCAGTAAGGGCTGAAGGCATAGATGTAAGAGCTGTCACACCAGATTTCTCTCTTGATGATCCGTGGAAGGGTCATACTCCCGATACCGTGACAGACTACTATGACAATACACGCCAAGGCGGAGGCTCCGGTGGCTTTGGAGGCTCTGGTGGTTCCGGAGGCTCCGGTAATTCTACCCGCAATGTAAGCCGCCTTGACTCTTTGTCTGTGCATAATCGCTACAATGCGCCGGTAGCCAATGCCGCTGCTTCATCCGGAGTATGGAAATGCATCGACGCAGAGCACAATATCTGGCAATATCTCACTGACAACGGAGGCTACGCCAAAGACGGATGGTATTATATCTACAACAGCTACGCCAAGGATGGCGGAAGGACACAGTGGTTCTATTTTGACGCCTCCGGGTACATGCAGACCGGCTGGGCAGCCATGAATACCAAGGACTGGTACCACCTACACGAGATATCCGACGGCTCGCTCGGTGCACTCAGCACCGGATGGTACAGCGATACTCAAGACAGCAAACGCTATTATCTCGACAACGTAACAGGACTCATGCTGTCCGGATGGCAGACCATAGATGGTAAATCCTACTATTTTGCCTCTCTCTCCGAGATACCGGGGCCAAACTGGGTCTATACGCTTATCTCAGGAACCACATTTGGCAGGTGGTTGTACAACACACTGAATGTGCGTAGCTACGGCTCCATGTATATAGATGAGACAACACCGGACGGCAGTAAGGTCGACGCAAATGGTGCCAAGGTAAACGCTGCATAGACATTGACATCCTCCCCTCAATGTATTACATTTGTAATACCGTTAAGGAGGAGGGATCCAATGTCAGCTATCAGTTTACGTATATCAGACGAGGAGCTTGCTTTATTTAAGCTGTACGCTAAGCTCAACAACAAGAGCCTGTCTGACACCATAAGGAGCACTATGCTTGAACATATAGAAAATGAATATGATATGCGCATTTTTGCACAATATGAGCTTGATAAGGCAAACGGCAAGCTTAAGACCTACTCACATGATGAGGCTTGGAGCGAGCTTGGCTTATGAGATATGAGCTCAGATATACAGACAAGGCGATTAAGTCCATGAGGAAGCTTGACCGCTCTGTCTTAGTCATGCTCAAAGCATGGATAGAGAAAAATCTTGTAGACACAGCTAACCCGAGAGCTCACGGCAAGGCTCTAACCGCCGACAGAAGCGGACAATGGCGCTATCGGGTCGGTGACTACCGCATATTGGCAGATATACAGGATGACGCCCTGGTCATACTGCTGATAGACGTAGGTCACAGGAGCAGGATCTATCTATGATACTTGCAATGATAAAACCAACACGAGCTGCATATCTTAGACCACGTTTGTTCAGTGGTTCAAAATATGCAGCTCGATTTCTGTTAGAGTAGTCCGCTTCCCTGACACCTTAGTGACTTAGTATCCGTAGCGCTTCCGTTTCGCTATCATGAATATCGCCGCCACGATAACTGACATGACCTCGGCTACGATAACGGAATCCCATATACCGTCCACACCCCATATAAGCGGCAGTATCAATAGACAGGCCACCTCAAACAGCAGAGTCCTCATAAAGGATATAAGAGCTGAGGTCAGACCATCGTTAAGTGCCGTGAAGAAGGACGACGCATATATAGAGAATCCGGACAGCAGGAAAGCATACGAATATATCGAGAAGGCATGTGTCGTTATCTCCAGGAGACCGGCATCGTAGCCTACAAATATCGAAGCTATGGTTCCGCCGAGGATGTGAGCTATGGTAAACATCGCTATAGCCACGCAGCCTATGATACAGAGGCTCTTCTTGAGTATACCTCTCATCTCCGCCTTGTTTCCCGCTCCGTAATTATATGACATAAGCGGCGCCGCACCTACCGAATATCCGATAAACATAGCTACAAATATAAAGTTTACATACATGACGACTCCGTACGCCGCTACTCCGTCGCTGCCGGCGTATTTAAGGAGCTGCACATTGAAGAGCATACCGACTATCGACATGGATATATTGCTCATGAGCTCGGAGGAGCCGTTTGTAAGTACCTTGATAAGTGCCTTCACATTGTAGCTGAACTTACGAAATCTCAGCCTGCTCGTGTTTTTAGGGTTGGCAAAATACACTATCGGCAGCAAGCCTCCGATATACTCGGATATAACTGTAGCCGCTGCTGCTCCCACGAGACCCCAGCCGAATACTCCGCAAAATACGGCATCTAGTATCATGTTGGTTACACCTGCCGTCACTGTGATATAGAGACCAAGCTTGGGTTTCTCTGCCGCCGGGAACATAGTCTGAAACTCAGACTGCATGATGTAGAAGGGCAGCGAAATCATCAATATACGTCCGTATAAGGCACTTAGCCTTAGAAGCTCGCCCTCGGCGCCGAGCAATGCCGCTACATTGGGCATAAATATAAGTCCTAATACAGACAATACCAGACCGCAGATGAAGGACGTAACTACATTTTGCGTAAAGAGACTCTCTGCCTCCTCCTGTCTGCCCTCTCCCATGTATTTCGAGATGAGTGCACAGCCGCCTGTTCCGAACAGAAATCCCACCGCACTCAGCATCATAACCATAGGCATGATGAAATTAAGTGCTGTAAATGCCATCTTGCCCGCAAAATTGGATACAAACAATCCGTCTACGACGCCATATATGGATGTGAATACCATCATGGCTATAGACGGCACGGTAAAGCATATAAGTTTTCTAATCGTAAAATGATCCGATAGCTGCATAAATAACCTCTTGAATATACACCTGCGATTGCGGGTTAATGGACGCCACATGCTCTAAAAGTACGGATTGCTACGTGCTTACGCACTCTCGCAATCCTACAAAGCATTCATACCCGCTCAGTTTTCTTGCGAAAACTGGCTATGTATTCATGCTTTGCAGGTTGCCAAGTGTCTACGCGTCCTTGCGTGTAAACACGCAGTCCGCATAGCCGTTTGGCAACACTTTTAGAGCAAAGTTCAGGCTCGAAGCTGTCCCTCGAGCCTGCACGCTATCATATCAGATTATATATTAAAGTCAAGTCACCCTACCGGACCATATTACGATACTATGGGCATTAGCACAAGGTGCGTAGCAATCCGGTATCAATTGTGGGTGAAACAGTTGTTGAACTCCAGAATGTAACAATACAGCCAACCATAGCGACCATACTCACTGTTACGCGGCTTTAGTACCTGCCTCACTCTTGTGATAACTCCTCATGGAGTTTACCACTATGATGAGTCCGAGCACCATGAGCAGCAGAGCTATGATGAGCTGGAGTCCGTTGGCTATAAATACTGTACCCCAGGTAGCCTCTCCTGCAGGTATGGTGACATTGGCAGCTGACTCTATAGCCTTGACCATGGCTACGGCACGCTGTACCAGAGCCGTGAAGGTAACACAGAGCATGATGATAAGCGGCGGGAATATCATCTTGTTGCTGCGTCCCGTAACCTTTAGGAATACACAGAGCGTGATAAGCACCAATGCACTGAGGAGCTGATTGGCTGCTCCAAAGAGCGGCCAGATATTGGCATAGCCTATCTGTGTAAGGAGATATCCGAGCGCAAGTGTAATAACCGTTGAGAATACGGTATTGCACATTAGCTTCCTCCAGCCCTCTGCATGTGCCATATCATCTACACTGAAAAACTCCTGAAAGCTCATGCGTCCTATACGAGACACTGCATCCAGAGTCGTAAGCGCGAGCGCAGATACGCACATAGTCATAAATACTGTTGCTATCTGCTCTGATATACCGAACATCGATATAAATCCGGCGACACCGCGACTGAATATCTGGAAGGGTGTACCCTCTGCCGGTGTACCGTCAGCTGCTGCAGCTGCACCTGCCACGCAGAGTGCAAGTACTGCCAGTAAGCTCTCCAAGGTCATAGCGCCGTAGCCTACTTTAAGCATATCCTTCTCATTTTCAACTGTCTTGGATGAGGTACCAGACGACACAAGACTGTGGAAGCCGGATACCGCACCGCAGGCAACGGTTACAAAGAGTATGGGGAACAGGGTTCCTAATTTCTCATTGTTAAATCCCGTAAATACAGGCAGATTCATAGTCGGATGAGCTACTAAGAGTCCAACCGCTGCTGCCGCTATCATGGCGACAAACATATAGGTCGACATGAAGTCTCGCGGCTGCTTAAGTATCCATATCGGGATAATAGCCGTGAAGAATATATATATAAATGTGATATAGCTCCACATCTTCTTATCCAATATGATGGGGAACTGTATGCCTACTATGAAGCTTAATACTATAAATACGATAGCCAGCACAGTCTCAGTGGCACCCTTGAATCTGTATCTGTGGTGCAAGAGTCCGTATATGACCGCGAATACCATGAACATGATGGATACGGTTCCTGCCGTACCATTTACATTGGCAGCCGCTGCAAGCTCAGTCACTCCGTCCACTGTTGTATAGGCATTAAAGGTTCCTGCGACCATGTCTGCAAATGCAGCTATAACTATGCAGCAGAAAAGCCAGCTAAAGAGCAGAAAGAGCTTACGTCCTGCCTTGCCTATATACTGCTCGATAAGGAGTCCCATAGATTTGCCGTCGTTTTTGACACTGGCATAGAGCGCTCCGAAATCCGTAACTGCACCGAAGAAAGCTCCGCCTATAAGTATCCAGAGGAGCACCGGCAGCCAGCCGAAGGCAGCCGCCTGTATGGCACCGGTAACAGGACCTGCGCCCGCGATGCACGAGAACTGATGAGCAAATACAGTCCATCCGTCTGTAGGCACATAATCCTTGCCGTCCTCAAGGCGCACAGCCGGAGTCTTGGCACTCGGATCTATGCCCCACTTGTTGGCAAGATAGCGTCCGTAGCCTGCATAAGCTGCAACTAAACATACTGCTGCAATTAACACAATCACCAGAGTATTCATAATACTTACCCTCCCTTGAACAAACCCCTCTCGGGTGTATTGTGCACAGTTTTACTACCTGCTCTCGTGCCTGTCAACCGCCTGCACTTAAGTAGCTGCTCTTGTATCTAATTTAATCCAATATGGGTATCATGACCATATCTGATAGGTATCGTATTGTGAGAAGTATACAATTCGTGATATGTTCTTTTGTGCACTTATGCCAAGAAACGAGCGCAGTCATCTTCAAAACAGCAAGCACTGCTTAAGCTACTGCCGACTGCTGCACGCCCTCCCTATAATACTTGGTGACTATTCTCTCACCGGAGACTGTATCATATATGACTAACCTGATGTCCGCCTCATTGCCGTCCTTATCTGTTATCCCCGGCACCTTACGGCATACTATATTGTCACCAAGCTGCGCTATAAGCTTACGCTCTATCTCATCGGCAGCATCCATATTATACTGGGAGGTATATTCAAGCTCTGCTCTGAAATTGGCATTATTAAGGCATAAAAGTGTCTCCCCGTAGCTGTCATTTCCCTTTATACGCTCATCTATATACTCTCTGTATGTGTCATAGTCCTCGTTCCAGCTTGCATAGCTTAGATGCTCTCTCTTATCCTCTATACCATAATGCTCACGCAGGTAGCCTCCAATGTAATCCGTTATCTTCCTCGCTCCGGAGTCATTAAGATGACTCCAATCATTGCAATCCGTATCCCAGTCGATAAGCTCCTCATTAAAGAGATTTAATGTATCGGATCCTGCGTCCTCGGCTACCTTGAGATAGGTATTAAGCCACGGGAGCGCCTCCGGCTTGGCATCATAGGGCACAGCGATGACTATAGGCTCTATGTCATTGGCGATACAGGTCTCTACAAATCTCCTGATATACCTTGAACCATAGTCCTTAGTATATTGTTCGTCATAAGCTCTCTCAGGCAGCTTAGGCCTATACTGCGGCTTGTAGATTGATGAAACATTTACAGAACCCTTGGTTTTATCATAATCAGACTGTTCATTATTCATGCCGAGCCCTGTCCTGATCATAGCCTTGCTAAGCTCGGTCCAGCGGCTGTGGTATATGCTTAGAGGCAGCATCATCTCCTTGATCGCTCCCTCATCATTTTCCTCGTATATCTCCTTTACTGCCTTATATTTGCTTAAGTCTGCTTTTCTAAAATCTAAGTATTGATGTGCAGACCCCTTATCCATATAGCTTCCCCCATAAGTTGCCATGTCAGTGATATATACATCCAATACAGCTACCTTGGGCTTGTGCTGCTTGATTGCTTCCTCGAAATTAAAATAGGACATGGACAGAGAGCTTGCTGGAGATGCCAGTACATACGAGCTAATCCCGTAATCATTCCACAGCTGCATCGGTAAAATTCCCTCAAAGGCATGACTCGTCCCAAAGAATAGCACATCGTAATCAGTCTCAGAATTATAGAATGCCTCAAACCTATCAGCAGCATCCTGACGCATAAATATCCTGTTTAATAGGATTATTCCTGCTGCGACCAGCGCTATACCAAGGCCAAGACTTGCGAACACTGCAGTCCGCCTTGCTCCCCGTCTACCTTTGCTTTTATTAGCTGCGTCCGTTGCTCTGTTGATTTGTTCCAAACTGTTATCACTCATATTCTTGTACTCACGCTTGTCTGGTTATTATCCGTATATATTTAGTCCGCATATGCTGCCTTATTGCACCGCGGCAGCATTTACATTTACATTTACATCTACATTTGCTTCTGTTTCTTTACCTATAGCGCTCTCTGCTCAGAAATTGAAATATATAAAGCTTGCCGCATCATAGCTTCCGCCCCACACGCCTAACACGACTATCAACAATATAAATACCACCACAGAGAGCTCCTTAAAGAGCCAGTTCTGCTTGAGGAAGTAGGCCTTTAAGTCTATGCCCCTATACTTACATATATCGCTTATAAGCAGCAATATGGCGGAGTATATGAGCAGGCGGAAGTTCTTCTCATCCAAGCCTAACTTATAGATATTGCCGTCCATGAGCGATAGCGGACGAAGCTCGAATATGATACGCTTAATCATGCGCAGTGCGTTCCTTAGCCCATCCGCCCTGAAGAACAGCCACGCAAAGTCAGCGAGACCGAAGGTAATAATCATCCTGCATATCTTGAAGCTGTCCGCCTTGGTATTTATCCTCAGTACCTTGCATAGCCTCTGCCTTAGGGGCATCAATATATCTCCTATTACCTGATAGGCTCCGTGCAGCAGTCCCCATGCGATAAAGGACCACTTTGCTCCGTGCCATATACCGCTCACGAGGAAGGTCAGCATGAGATTAAAATATTTCCTTAAGCGGCTGCACCTGCCTCCGCCCACAGAGAAATAGACATAATCCCTCAGCCAGGTGCTGAGTGAAATATGCCATCTGCGCCAGAATTCCTTGATAGATGAAGACAGATACGGAGTATTGAAGTTCTCCGGCAGCTCTATGCCGAGCATCCGTGCCGAACCTATGGCCATGTGCGAATATCCGTCAAAATCAGCATATATCTGCAAGCCGTACATAATGGTAGCAAGTATGATAGCCATGCCTGTATGAGCATGATAGTCATTGTATACGGTATTAACTAATATGGCTGCACGGTCTGCAATCACGAGCTTAAGGAAGATGCCCCAGACAAAATGCTCGCCGCCTATCAAGAGATTGTCAGTGTTAAGAGTCTTAGCTGCTCTATACTGCGGGAGCAAGGAGCCGCCCCTGCCTATAGGTCCTGAAAGGAGCTGCGGGAAGAAGGACACAAAGAGCGCATAATTCACGAAGCTGCGCTCCGCCTCGTACTCTCCCCTGTATATATCTATGAGATATCCTGCTGACTGAAAGGTAAAAAATGATATGCCTACCGGCAGCACTATGCCTGACATGGGTATTTCTGCGGCAGAGCCGCTTATGTGGAGGAAAATGTTGAGATTGCGTATAACAAAATCAGTGTACTTAAATACACCGAGTATGCCTATGATAATAACGAGAGCCGCGATAAAGAGTATGCGTGCCTTGTTCGGACAGCTACCCCCCCCCCGACTGCATGAAACGGCTTGGTTGAGCCATTTTGCGGTGGTTCGTACTGTCGTGTTGTTTGCTTTTTCGCTCTCGTCTAAGTGAGGTCTATGATCATGACCTGCGTAAGTACCAGACGCATCTATGGAATTGCCGGCTGTGTCTGTGCCTGCGTCTCTGCCTGAGTTTGAAACGTTGCTGGCAGCCACGTCTGCAACGCCTCCGATATAAGCGCTACTCATTGCCCTGCCTCTGTAAGCCGATATGCCGCGTGCTGCCGCATAGGTGATAAGCGTACATGTAAATAAGAGCAGGCAATATCTCACATTCCACATAGCATAGAAGACATAGCTTGCAAGGAGCAGCCATGCGTTCTTGGCCTTCAGCGGCACCAGATAATAGTATAGCAATACCACAGGGAAAAATATGAGATATTGTAGGGAATTAAAGACCATAGCCCCTCCGCATAAAAGAAGCCCTATGCCTCCGGCATAGGGCTCCCTAATAG
>CAVHZK010000141.1:0-35687 GCA_963640215.1 bacterium
TAAGGTAGCTGTAGAAAATATCAAGACGATAACAGGCTCAGACGAATTTAACGAGGCCTCTGACAATACGATAACAGAGAGCGCCATAGCAGATACCAATATAGAGGGAGATTATCTGCCGCAGCCGGTTATAGGATACCTCAATAATGTCATCAAGCAGATGGGCTCGGAGGCAGTCACTGAGGACAGTCTCAAGGGCATGATACCGGATATAGCACTGCTGCTCGACATATACAGCATACTGATTGACCCGTCGGAAACAAGTGATGTTAATGTTAAATATGCGGCAACTACCAGTGACCTTGCCAGCATGGCAGCGGCACTTAAGTCGGGAGACACCGCACAGATTACGGCGGCGGTAGCTGCTTACGCACAGAAGTATAGCCTAGACAACGCAGATATAGCTGCGATGAGCACGAAGCTGCCGGCACTTGCAGGCGGTGCGAGCGCAGCATCCACGGATCTGGCACAGTCATTCGTGGATCATATGATTGCTATGCTGAACCTAAAGCAGAGCGCCAAGGATCTCGGCAATATCACCGCGGATGGCGCAACGACCAACCTCAAGCAGAGCATAGATGACCTCTCAGAGTATGGCACTGATGCGCTTGCCAATGCGATAACTGCGTATAGTTCCGTGGACTATGATACAGCACTCGACCAGATAAATGCAGTTGTGAGCGACATAGATGATGTCATGGATGCCGGAGCACAGGTGAGCTACCAGACCAGCAGACTCTTAGATAGCTTGCGCAAGGTGACCTCGGATGTGGACAATCTCATAGCTACATTAAACAGCTACTACGACGACGTGCAGACTGCCATCACCAATGTGTCCAATATAGTCGAAGAGACCGAGAAGACCTCGGACGATTTGACGAGGACGGCACAGGTGCTTAATGATACCCTGCGCTCTGCATCGGAGGATTTCTCCGCAGCAGGCGATACCGGCATAGCGGTCGGACGTGAGGCTGTGGACAATACCGAGAAGATGATAGAGAATACCCGCAACATGAAGGCGGCAGGCTCGGATCTCCGTAAGTCCATCAACGACAAGCTTGATGAGGAGGAAGAGGATAACAATTTCATAAACATGGATCCTGATGCTGCTATGGAGTCATTTACAAGCTCTGAAAATGTCGAGCCAAGCTCTATAGCTATCATCTGCCGCACAGATGAGATCAAGATACCGGACGAGCCTGATGCCATGCCGGACGCTGAGTTCGCCGAGGAGCCGACGACCTTCGGACAGAGAGTTGCAAACATATTCAAGACCCTGTGGAACAAGATACTTGGCATCTTCGGTAAGGGTAAGTAAACCATCATATCTGCGTGTTTGCAAACACGCAGATATGGTTGCTTACAGCAAATCGTAAGAATATATAGATAAAAAGGGTAAGAACTTAGATTTATACTTGAGCTAAAGTTCGATACGTGCAAAGCAAAAGGTCATTACGGTATATAGTAGGAGTTCAATTCACACAAAGCAACGAGCTTGTGTGGAAAGAGAACAGTACTTGCAGGAGATAGACATACCATGAGGAAAAACAAGAAAATCATAATAGCTGCAGCAGCTCTGATGAGCTTAAGCATGAGCATAGCCGCATTTGCAGCAACAAAATACGTAGACATAGAGGTCGAGAAGGACAATATACCTGAGCACAACGCGGGTGAGGCCTTCGTGCCGGAGTTTGAGCTCTCATCGGAGAATGACCTCGACAACATCACCATAGAGTTTGAGAACGCGCCTGAGGCAACAGCCAATCCGACGGTTCCATTTACATATAATATCAAGATACATGCGGACGATAACTCCTTGGACGAGGATCTGGAGATAAGGGCTACCGGCGCAAGATATGCTTATGTGGATTATGTGTCGCCGGACAACTCCGAGGCTGAGGGACGTCTCCAGATATATCCCTACTATCGTCTCATCACGCCGACAGTAACCATCGATAAGAATGCCAAGACCGCTAACTGGAACGAGATACCCTACGCCGGCAAATACGAGTATGTCATCACCTATACTACCAAGAACGGCAATACCAAGACCCTGCACGGCACTACCAAGCAGACCTACAAGAGTATAGCGAGCGAGCTTAGTGCGGATGCCGATGGGGAGATAGGATTTGCAGTAAGAGCACTTGCCACGGACGAGGACGGATACTCCGATGCCACGGTTAACTCTGAGGGCAAGGCAGTCTGGGACAGCATGGACTGGGCCAATCAATACAAGATCTGCATCAAGTATACCAATGCGTCTGGACGTGAGGTCAAGACCTATCATACTGTGACCGGCACCAGCTACAACGTGAACAGCTATATCTCGTCATCAGCTGACGGCAAGGTCAAGGTCACTGTGCGCGGCATACCGCAGACCGGAGATAAATCTTATTACAATATCGCTATAAGTGAGTTCGGCACGGCAGGCGGAGAGACGGCAGAGACTGGCGATTACGAGGTCGATGATGTGTGGGCATTTATGGGCGACTATTCATCGGTCAAGGACAATGATTTTGCTAAAAATGTGACTAACTCAGCTAATTCGGGCAGCAATGCCAATGGCATAACCGGTACGGACAGCAACTGGAAGCGTGTCAC
Source organism: bacterium (assembly GCA_963640215.1). Lineage (GTDB taxonomy): Bacteria > Bacillota > Clostridia > Lachnospirales > Lachnospiraceae > Avilachnospira. The sequence goes on from CAVHZK010000141.1 coordinate 2,602, forward strand.
CTATAAGTGGCAGTACACGGTAAACGGTGCGCCCTATAATGCAGGCTGGCTGCAGATAGGCAGTGCATGGTATTACTTTGATACTGACGGATACATGCACACCGGCTGGCTCACAGATAACGGCAAGCGTTATTACTTGGAGTCCAAGGTCGGCTCAGGTCAAGGCACTATGGTCACCGGCACAAGAGAGATAAACGGCAAGAGCTATAGCTTTGATGCAAGCGGAGCCTGCGTAGGCTAAGCACCCATGCTGTTGGCGTAATTGGTGTAATAGAGGGGGAAGCTACTCCCTCTTCGACAGGCGTATGAGCAGCAGAAATAGATATATCAGCGCCGGTATCACTACGAGGCAGAATATGGCCGCCATTATGAGTGAGGCATTATGAGTGAGCGTCCCGTATATCATCACGATGATAATGGCGGCTATAATTATGAGTGCGGCTATCGCCGCTGCTTTCTTAAGTCGTTTTTTATTATCCATAGCTGTCTCCGTATATAATGCGTAAGGAAGATAGTTTCTTAAGTGTTTCGTTTCAATTGCTTATCTCGCAGCATTGCAGGTCTCAGGGTCTGAAATATCTGTATGTAGTTTGGAATACGACGCCCTAAGTCTGTCGTGTGACTACAGCTCCAGCTCCTCAAGCTGCTCTGAGAGCTCCTCCCATCTTGCATAGAGCTCGTCTAATTCCTCGCGCAGCTTAGTCTGCCTCTGGCTTAATTCGTTAAGCTTGGCAGAGTTTGTGGCATTCCCAGGAAGGGAGATCTGGTTGTCTATATCCGCTATCAATTCCTCATGCTCGGCTATACTTTTCTCACATTCGCAAAGCTTAGAGCGCAGCTTCTGGAGCTGCTGGCGGCGTTCCTTCTGCTCCTGATAGCTGAGCTTAACATTTCCGTTTGAAGCAGAAGCGGTAGCTTGAGTGCCGCCGCTTAACACAGCCGCATTTTCCTTGGTACTGCCGCCTGATATAGCATCCGCACCTGACGCAGTCGCGGCAGATAAGCAGGCAACATTTGCAGCACCACCTGTCACAGGGTAGTTTTCTGGCATCGGTGCCTTGCCTGTTGCAGCTCTGCCTGCCGCAGCTCCCACAGCACCTGTCACAGCACCAGCCACGCCCGTTGCGCTATGTACTGCACCGCTCACAGACTTTAGCTTGTCAAAATTAGGATCTGCCTGCTTCGCGAGATAATAGTCGTAATTTCCCTGATAATTTACAAAATGATGAGAGTCAAGCTCCAAGATCCTTGTCGCTATGCGGTTGATAAAATAACGGTCATGCGACACGCAGATAACCGTGCCCTCGTAGTTGCGCAGTGCCTCCTCAAGTATCTCCTTGGAGGTGATATCGAGGTGGTTGGTAGGCTCGTCAAGCAGCAGCAGGTTAGCCTTGGAGAGCATGAGCTTCGCTAAGGATACGCGTCCCTGCTCACCGCCCGAGAGCTCCTTTATCTGCTTAAACACCTCGTCGCCCGTGAACAGGAAGGCGGCAAGGAGATTGCGTATCTCCGTATTATTCATATAGGGATAGGCATCCGATATCTCGTCAAATACCGTATTGTCAGGATCCAGCACATGGTGCTCCTGATCGTAGTAGGCAGGCTCGACTAACGAACCAAACTCTATCTCGCCGCTCTCTGCCTGCTCCTGTCCCATGATTATCTTGAGCAAGGTAGTCTTGCCTGTGCCGTTAGGACCTATGATGGCTAATTTCTCGCCGCGTTTTACATCCAGATTGACACCGTGAAAGAGCTCGTTGCTGCCGTAGGACTTGGACAGTCCGTCGGCGTAGAGCACATCCTTGCCGGAGACCTTGGACGGAGTAAAATGCAGCTGCATAGCATCCTCCGCATCAAAGGGCTTGGCAACGCGCTCGACCTTGGCGAGTGCCTTCTCACGAGATTCGGCTCTCTTGATAGACTTCTCGCGGTTAAATTGCTTTAGCTTATCTATGACCTCCTGCTGGTGCTTTAGCACGGCCTGATTGTTGAGATAGGCCTTCATCATGTCCTTGCGCAGTGCGGCCTTTTTCTCTGCAAATAAAGTATAATTGCCAAGATACATTCGCGCCGTGCCGTTCTCTATATCCAATATCTTGTTGACTGTATGGTCAAGGAAATAGCGGTCATGCGATACTATGATAACAGCGCCGCGCCATGCCTTGAGATAGGACTCAAGCCAGTTCACTGAGCTTATATCAAGGTGGTTGGTAGGCTCGTCAAGTATGAGCAGCTCAGGCGCGTCCATGAGCAGACGACCGAGCGCAAGGCGCGTCTTCTGCCCGCCGGAGAGGAGCGCCGCCGGCTTGTCAAAATCCTCCTCCTTGAAGCCAAGTCCCTTAAGTATGCCGGTGACATTGGAGCGCACGGCATAGCCATTTTCTAACTCATATCGCTGCGAGAGAGCAGCATAGCGGCTGTAGATGTCTAAGAGAGCGGCGTCAGCATCCGCTGCATGGTCTGTAGCTTTAAGAGCTGAGTCATCGGAGCCGCTGTAAGAAGTGGTAGCGGCGCCAAGCTCGGACTCGGACACAGCCTTGTTACCGCCATCTGTCAGCACGCCATCAAGGCTGAGCTTGTCACCATTAGCTGACGCATCATGTGATGCAAGCTTCATTCTGCGCTCTAAGTCTCTCAGCTCCTCCTCCATATCCAAGAGATATTTCTTGGCACTCAGTACCTCATCGTAGATACTGAGCTTAGACTTATCAAGAGTAGTCTGCGAGAGATATCCAAGGCGCACACCGCTGCTCAAAGTCACCGAGCCTGTATCAGGAGTCTCCTCACCTACTATCTGCCGCAGCAGAGTAGTCTTGCCGGCTCCGTTTACGCCGGTGATGCCTAGCTTGTCATTAGCCTCTATATGAAAGGACACGCCCTTAAGTATGTCCCTGCCGTCGTAGGATTTGGATAAATTGTTGACCGATAATATCATATATTCCTCTAAAAGTGTTGACGGATACAAAAGCAGGCTGCGTGCTTGCACGCACGCATAGTCTGAAAGTTGTTACGCGCTCACGCAACATCATATCATAAAGGCAGGGCTTTTGTTTCGATTTTCGTAATTATTCCTTATGTTGTGGGAGCGGGACGCATGTGATAAACTAAACATGGGGTCGGAGGCTCTTACAGTACAGATGGATTTCACTAAGGATGCGGTCAATGACCGGCTTGAAGAGATAGCATACGGAGACGAGAAAGCAGACAACAGGCGCATACATACGCTGAAGCTGCTTTTGATTGTGGTGTTAATGCTGGGCATGCTTGGCGGCGTATCCTTTGGCTGCGGCTGCATCATGGGAGTTATCGACAATGCTCCCGATATTGATACTTTGTCATTCTCACCCAAGGGATATGCTACCAATACCTTCGACACCAAGGGCAATCACACGGCGACACTCATACAGGAGGGCTCAAACCGTGAGGCTGTTACCTTTGACGAGATACCGGAGCAATTAGTCAATGCTTTCGTCGCCATAGAGGATCAGAGATTCTGGACGCACAACGGCATAGATCTGCGCTCCATATCGAGAGCTGTGAGAGGAGTCGTGACAGGCGACAGCTCGGCAGGCGGAGGCTCGACCATCACCCAGCAGCTCATCAAGAATAACGTATTTTCAGGCGGCAACGAGAAGGGCTTCGACCTCTACGAGAGAAAGTTTCAAGAGTGGTATATTGCGCTCCTCTTGGAGAACCGTCCGGGTATAGACAAGATAGAGACTAAGAAGGAGATAATCACAGACTATCTCAACACCATCAACTTAGGCAACAATACACTCGGAGTCAAGGTTGCCGCAGAGAGATATTTCGGCAAGGAAGTCAAGGACTTGGATCTTGATGAGTGTACCGTGCTTGCATCCATTACCAAGAACCCGTCGAGGCTCAACCCGCTGACTCATCCCGAGAACAATCAGGTGCGCAGGCTGCAGGTGCTTAACAATATGCTCGAGCAGGGATATATCACCGAGGAGGAGAAGGAGGCTGCATCGAGCACGGCAGTCTATGATCGTATCAAGGCCAACGATGAGACTATCTCTGATGACAATGATGTCTACAGCTATTTTACCGATGCGCTTATCGCTCAGTGCATCAATGTATTCGAGGAGAGGCTCGGTCTGACCGAGGCCGAGGCAAGGAATCTCTTGTATTCCGGCGGACTCCGCATCATGACTACGCAGGATCCGGATATACAGGCCATAGTCGATGCCGAGGTCAACAATCCGGACAATTATGATACAGCCAAGTACAGCTTCAAATGGCGCTGCTCGATACAGAGGTCAGACGGAAGCTTGGAGCATTACAGTGAGAAGGATGTAGAGAATTACTACAAGACTGTAAAGGGCGAGAGCTGGGGCGGGCTCTTCCGTACTGAGGAGGCGGCTCTAGCCGCTGCCAATGAATATCGCGCCACAGTCTATAATGAGGCAAATGGAGACGAGATTATCGCAGAGACCTTTGATGCGACCCTGCAGCCTCAGGTATCGGTAGTGCTCATGGATCAGCATACCAATGAGGTAAAGGCCATCACTGGCGGACGCGGCGAAAAGAAATATTCGCTCACCATCAACCGCGCTACCGGCACCTACAGACAGCCCGGCTCTGCGTTCAAGGTCATAGCAACCTTTGCTCCTGCCATAGAGGAGAATGGGGCGACTCTTGGTTCCACCTACTATGATTGCGAGTATGAGTTAGGCGACAAGAAATTCAAGAACTGGTGGAAGTCAGGCAATTATTTCGGATATTCGTCTATCAGGGACGGCATAGAGTTCTCTATGAATATAGTTGCCGTAAGGTGTATGTTCGAGACCGTGACACCCTTGGAGGGCGTAGAGTTTGCGAAGCGCCTCGGTATAAGTTCACTTACAGATGATGACTTAAATGTAGCTACGGCTCTCGGCGGCATAACTAAGGGAGTAACTAATTTAGAGCTTACCAACGCCTATGCTGCCATAGCGGACGGCGGCAGATACCATGAGCCGAAATTATTTTCAGTAATATATAATCACGACGGCAGCGTGCTCATAGATTTAAAAGAGGACGAGAAGACCCGTGTGATGAAGGAGACGACAGCCTTCCTGCTCACGGATGCGATGAAGGGTGTTATCGAACCGCATACCAAGTGGGCGTCGGGATATACGGTGAATAATACCTCAAGCCGTTGCAAGTTAGATAACATGGTTGCAGCAGGCAAATCCGGCACCACCACCAGGAATGTCGACGTGTGGTTCGTGGGCTTCACGCCTTATTATACCATGGGTATATGGGCGGGCTGCGATGACAACCAGTCGCTCAACGACAGCGAGACCGGAGTCTATAACGGCGGAACCTCCTTCCATAAGGATATATGGCGCACGATTATGAACAAGGTGCACGAGGGTCTTGAGCCCGTGAGCGAGTTTGATATGCCGGACGGCATAGTGCAGCTCGAGGTATGCAGAAAGAGCGGACTTCTGCCTAAGCGCGCCTGCTACAATGATTATCGTGCAGGCTCCAATGCCGTACATATGGAGTATTTTGATGCTGACAATGTACCGACGGAGGAATGTGACCACCACAGCTCCGGAGGCGGCATGATAGTGCCGGAGGCAGACCGCGGCAAATATACGGATGATTCCGGCAGGGCGGTAGCCGTGGCACCGGCTGAGGAGACTACGATAACAGATACGCCGGAGGAAACGACAGATTATGACACAAGCGGGTCAAGCGCCATCATATACGCGCCCGGAGTAAATGCCAACGAAACGGCTGCAGGACCCGGAGGTAATTAAGTGAAGGAGTATATAGATAAACATAGACAGGAACTTGGCATAATCATAGCGGCGGCAGTGCTGCTTATCGCAGTAGCTGCAATAGCAGCAAGATGCAGTCATACAGGGAGCACGGACGCAGAGGAGGAGACCATAGCATCCATCACCTCACTTACAGAGGAGGAGCTCTACGAGATGCGTAGGCAGGAGACCTTGGACGATCTGACCGCTGAGTACGCAGACTTCGGTATCACAGAGGTGGACGGATATATCAATATGCGTTCGAAGCCGGACAGCGTGGACATGACCAATATCATAGGTAAGCTTAATGACGGAGCAGCCTGTGACGTTATCGAGACCGACGGCGACTGGCTGCTCATTAAGTCCGGCGGCATACAGGGCTACGTCAAGGCCTCGTATATACTTAAAGGTGAGGAGGCGTTTGAGAAGGCGTGGAACAATATCCGCGACAGAGTCATTATAGATACAGAGGTGCTCAACATCAGATCTGCTCCAGAGATAGATCCTGCCAATGTAGCAGGCAAGGCACGCAGCGGGGAGCGCTATGAGCTCATATCTCAGGATGGCGACTGGGCCAAGATTAAGTTCGATGCATACGACGGTTCGACAAGTGAGGGATATGTCAATATCGCTGACGGCAATGCCGAGATAAGGAGCTGTCTTGACGCAGCGCGTAAGCTCGATCTGCGTACCATGGCTCTCACGCAGTATGACAATATAGTAGTATCCAATCCGGACGGCGGCTTCATCAATATACGCAAGGAGCCGGAGGACAAGGGCATAGACAATATCTGCGGCAAGTTCACTAAGGGCGCCGGAGCAGAGCTCTTGGATACAGTGAGCAATTCAGCGGGAACGTGGTACAAGATAAAATCAGGTTCCGTGACGGGATATGTCAGAGCTGATTACTGCCTCACAGGACAGGCTGCCAAGGATACGGCAGTCAATTATGCAGTGCTTACTGCATTTATAAGAGTGGATTCGTTAAATGTGCGCAGTGAGCCCAACTTAGACGGCAAGGTGTGGACAAACGTCACCAAGAATCAGGCATATTCCGTTATCGGCCAGACCGACGGATGGGTAGAGCTTGAATTAGATAATTCCGACGGCGAGGATGCCAACGACCGCGCATTTGTATCGACCAGAGATAATAATGTCGAGGTCAGATACGGATTGCCGGAGGCAACAGAGTACTACCCGGCTGTAGAGGCAGCCAATGCTGCTGCGGCGTTCAGAAACTCGATAGTCAACTACGCCTGCCAGTTCGTGGGCAACCCCTATGTATGGGGAGGAACCTCTCTCACCAACGGAGCGGACTGCTCGGGCTTTACTCAGAGTGTTATGAAGCATTTCGGCATATCACTGCCGAGAGTAAGCCGTGATCAGGCCAAGGTAGGCACCAAGGTGACCTCGGACAATATGAAGCCGGGCGACCTTATATTCTACGCCAATAGCAGCGGCACCATTAACCATGTAGGTATCTACATAGGCAACGGACAGGTGGTAAATGCCGCTTCACGCAAGAGCGGAATCAAGATAGCAAGATGGAATTACCGCACACCGGTTGCAATCAGAAATGTTATAGGCTCGTAAGGAGGAGCTTTGGCAACTAAGAAGACCACAACGAAAAAGCAGACAGCTAAGTCAGCAAAGAACGGCAGCACAGCCAAGAAGACCGACACAGCGAAGAAGCCTGCCAAGGAGAATAAGCGCACCATAGCCAAGAAGAAGAGCTTTCTCCAGTCTGAGATAAAGGTAATCGCAGCGCTGGTGCTGGGCGGCTTCATGCTGCTCACGGACTTCGGACTGATGGGAGCAGCTGGAGAGCTGCTGCTTAAGGTGCAGCGCGGTCTGTTCGGACAGGGCTATATACTGTTTGGACTGAGCATAGTAGCCGCTGCCGCCGTGGCTGTGAGATATAAGGACACATACTTCCTTAGGCTAAAGGTGGTATGTGTATTTGGCTTGCTCATAGCTGGCACGGCGCTTATACATGTCATGTTCAGTCCGGACAGAAATGCTGTGAGTACAGTAGCGCTTAGCGAGCTGTACACAGAGGCAAGCAACGGCATGTCAGGCGGCGGACTCATAGGCGGCGGTATAGCCAATCTCTTAAAGAGTTTCATAGGATATGCCGGAGCCTACTTAGTGCTGGTTGCCTCCATAGTGGCGCTCTTAGTCATCATCACGGAGAAGAGCTTTGTAAATGTAGCTAAGGCGGGCGCCACCAAGACCGCAGAGGCCGTCATAAACGGCGCAGGCAAGACCGTTGAGGCGGCGAAGCACGGTCAGGCAAGATATCGTGAGATACACAGGGAAAATGTCATCAGGCGTGATGCCAAGAGAGAGGAGCGCAGACTCCGCAAGCTTGAGGCAGGCTTCCCCGGATATGCGTCCGATGACGGACAGGGCTTAGACGCAGGCAGGCTTAATTTGGATGCTGCAGAGAGCGGTATGCCTGCGGACATAGATATATCCGATATGCGTAAGGAGGCAGAGCGGGCAGAGGTATATGCAAGCTACGGCAGAGATATAATCGGAGACGGTCAGCCAGGAGTAGAGAGCTTGGGTACGGTTAAGCAGCCCTTATTTGCCTCAGGATATACCAACAGACGCAGCACCGAGGGCATGAGCTTTGATACGGCGGTTATCGAGGGAGACTTTGAGTCGGATTCTGAGTATATCAAGACAGAGTCAGTCAAGGTCAGAGAGATAGATTACGATTCTGATGAGATACCCTTTGAGGAGACCGAGGAGGACAGATATAAGTCCTACGCTCATATACTTGAGAGCGGCGAGGTCAGCATGGAGGTCGCAAGACGCGCAGGCTATGCCGTGCACGCCGAGGGAAGGACTACCGAGGACAGCGCACTGAGCACAGCCGCAAACGCCGGATATGCGCCGCAGCACATGGAAGCCTTCAGGACAGATACCGATGCGGATATAGACACCAATATAGACGCGGGAACGGAGAGAGTTACAGGTATAGACCATCACGGAGACGTTGCTGATATAATCAACATAAGCACAGGAGAAACAGCAGACAGAGAGGACTATACAGAACATGCTGGCGATTTTGTTACAGAGAGTAAAAATAGCCAAGATGATGAACATGACTATACAGGCAATGCTGCAGAAAGTGATATCGGCGCGGATAACGCAGATTCAGCTTACTATACCACGGCAAGCGGCAAGGAGCTGAAATCGCCTGACAGCTATGAGGCGGACAGTATACTGCGCGACAAGGGCTTTACGTCGGCATCTGAGCTGAACGCTCAAGTCACTCACGGCAACATAGGCACATATACCTCCAATGGTCCGTCACTTGATGCGACGGATAAATTGGGAGGCAGCGTATTAGATACAGGACTCGCGGCAGCTAAGGGCGTAAGTGCGGCGCAGCAGGCTGCGCCTAAGCCCAAGCCCAGACCCAGACCCTACGTATATCCGAGAGTCAATCTCCTTGAGAAAGGCGCCAAGGCGGATCGCGGAGGCTATGAGAAGCTCCGCCAAAATGCTGCCAAGCTCCAGAAGGTATTGAGGGACTTCGGGGTAGGCGTGACAGTTACCAATATCACTGTGGGCCCGCGAGTATCGCGCTATGAGCTTACTCCCGATGCCGGCGTCAAGGTATCACGTATAACCTCACTCACGGGTGATATTAAGCTTGCTTTGGCAGCCAGAGAGATACGTATAGAGGCGCCCATACCCGGCAAATCAGCCGTAGGCGTAGAGGTGCCTAACGAGACCAGCTCAACTGTCAAGTTCAGGGATATATTGGAGTCTGAGGAGTTCAAGAACGCCAAGTCGCGACTGTGCTGGGGAGTAGGACTCGATATAGGCGGCAATACCATTATCAGTGATATATCCAAGATGCCGCACATACTTGTTGCCGGTACTACGGGCTCCGGTAAATCCGTAGGCATAAACTCGCTCATCATGTCCATACTCTACCGCGCGACGCCGCAGGAAGTAAGGATGATACTTGTAGACCCCAAGCAGGTGGAGTTCACGGTATATAACGGCATACCGCATCTACTTACAGACGTGGTGACAAGCCCGGAGAGAGCACTAAGCGCGCTCAATTGGGCTGTTGCTGAGATGAACCGTCGTTACAAGCTCTTTCAGGAGTCAGGCACCCGCAATATAAAGGGCTACAACGAGAAGGTCGAGAAGGTTGCCGATACTCTGCCGGAGGAATCAGCACCAGAGAAGCTGCCGTTTATACTCATTATCATTGACGAGCTCTCAGAGCTCATGATGCACGCCAAGAAGGACGTGGAGTCCTGCATAGTGAGCCTTGCACAGCTTGCGAGAGCGGCAGGCATACACTTGGTTGTGGCTACACAGAGACCATCTGTGGATGTGGTGACCGGACTCATCAAGTCCAATATACCGAGTCGTGTGGCATTCAAGCTTCCGTCGGTGACGGACTCGAGGACCATACTTGACTCAGGCGGAGCAGAGTCATTGCTCGGAAACGGTGACATGCTCTATAAGCCGGGCGACAAGAGCAATCCCATACGTGTACAGGGCGCATTCCTTAGCGATGATGAGGTTGAAAATGTAGTCAGCTTCATCAAGAAGCACAACCCCAAGGAGTCTGAGCATGAGGTAGATACTGCGATAGCGCAGCAGATGGAGCTTAATTTCTCCGGGCAGCCTCAGGACAAGGGCAATGAAGACTCATTAGATGAGTATTTCGCAGATGCAGGCAGACTCATCATTATGAGCGGCAAGGCATCCATAGGCGGTTTGCAGCGTAAGTTCAAGATAGGCTTTAACCGCGCTGCACGCATCATGGATCAGCTGTGTGAGGCAGGTGTCGTCGGAGACGGCGAAGGCACCAAGGAACGCCGTATACTCATGAGTATCGAGGAGTTCGAGCAGCTGCTTGTAACGAGGTAGCTTAATCAGTAAAGGCGCACGTGCGTTTATCAGACTATATCGAGAGAGACAAGGGAGTAATGCAGATCAAATGGCTATATTAAGAGATTGGCTAAAAGGCGCAGAATATAAGATACTTAGCGGCACGGATACCTGCGAGGTCAGTGACGTCGTATTTGATTCGAGGAAGGCAGCAGCGGGCACGGTCTTTCTCTGTATGAAGGGAAGCCGCGTTGACTCGCATGATTTCATACCTGATGTTTTATCCAAGGGCTGCAAGAGCTTGGTTGTAGAGAAGCCTCTCAACGAGCTTAACATATCGGCCAAGACACTTGAAAACATAAACATCATATATACCGACAATGCGCGCAAGCTGCTTGCATACCTGTCAGCTGCGCGCTTTGGTCATCCTGCCGACAGGCTTAAGCTCATAGGCCTTACCGGCACCAAGGGCAAGACGACCTGCTCATATATGCTGAAGGCCATATTTGACAGCTGCGGCATCAAGGCTGGAGTCATAGGTACCAATGGCGTAGTCATAGGGGACGAGCATACGGAGCTTGCCAATACCACTCCCGACAGCTACGAGCTTAATTCATACTTTGCCAAGATGCTCGAGGCGGGCTGTGAGTATGCTGTCATGGAATGCTCATCGCAGGGCTTCAAGATGAACAGGACAGATGCGCTGCAATTTGAGTGTGGTGTATTCTTAGACATCAGTCCGGACCATATAGGACCCTTAGAGCACAAGGATTTTGCCGAATACCTCTATTGCAAGTCAAGGCTCTTTACTCAGTGTGACACTGCTGTGGTAAATGCGGACGATGAGCATACAGACGAGCTGTTGAAGCTTGCTGATTTTAAGGGCAGGCAGTACCGTTTCTCGCTGAGTAACAGTGACTGCGATATATATGCGCGAGAGCTTATATTCGAGAACTCGGCTGCATTTGCAGGCACTATATTTAAGACCGGAGGCAAGCTCAACGAGACCTTTAAGTTAGGCATACCGGGAGATTATAATGTCAGCAATGCCTTGGCGGCTATAACTGTGGCATACAGCCTTGGACTGCCTATGGATAGGGTCAGAGAGGCAATAGAGCGTGTAAGGGTTACAGGCAGGTCAGAGGTAGTATTTAAGTCCGACAGATTTACGGTATTGGTAGATTATGCGCATAATGAGGTCGCCATGGTCAATCTCATGGATACGCTTAAGCATTACGAGCCGAGCAGACTCACTGTCGTATTCGGCTGCGGCGGCAATCGCTCTAAGGACAGGCGAGTGGGTATGGGCTCTACGGCGGCGCATTGCGCGGACATGAGTATATTTACCGCGGATAACTCAAGGTTCGAGAAGACTGAGGACATTATAGCTGACATAGAGCACGCATATCTTGAGGCGGGAGGAAGCCGGGAGGCTTACGTCAGGATACCCGACCGTCGAGAGGCTATCAGGTATGCTATGGAGCACGCAGTGGACGGTGAGATTATCGCGGTCATAGGCAAGGGCCATGAGGATTATCAGGAGGAAAATGGTGTAAGACGCCATTTCCTTGATCGTGAAGAGATACTTAAGATAAAGGATGAATTAGGCTTATGAGGCTGAGAGCAGCAGAAATAGCTAAGGCAGTAGGCGGCGTAATTATCGCAGGCAGCGAGGAAACGATAGCTGCAGACATATCCACAGATTCCAACAAGATGAAAGAAAACGACCTCTTTGTGCCCATCATAGGCGCAAGGACGGACGCGCACAGATATATATTGGGAGCGGCAGCTCACGGTGCCGTTGCAGCGTTTTCCGCTTATGACTTAGATAAGCTAGCAGAGCTTGCCGGGATGAGCACAGAGGAGTATGTGTGTGCATTAGATGAGGCAAATGGTAGTAGCGAAGGCAAAGCACCGCACTTTACCATCATCAAGGTAGATGATACCTTGGCTGCCTTGCAGGCTCTCGGAGCCTATTACAGGCGGGAGTATGTACACCTGCCCTATGTAGGTATAACAGGCTCAGTGGGCAAGACCACGAGCCGAGAGATGACAGCCTGCGCTCTGTCGGCATCATACAAGGTCTATTCGACCAAGGGCAATGCCAATTCACAGACGGGTGTACCGATAACGGTAGCAGAGACAGCCGAGGATGCCAAGATAGGTGTCATTGAGATGGGTATGTCTGAGTTTGGTGAGATGAGCCGCCTGTCCAAGGTAGTACAATGCGATACAGCCGTATTTACAGTGATAGGCGTAAGCCATATTGCTAACTTAGGAAGCCGCGACAATATCCTGCGCGAGAAGCTCCATATACTTGACTGCATACACGAGGGCGGCACGCTCATACTTAACGGTGACGACGATATGCTTAGCCGCGAGGATTTAAGCGATTTCTTCCCCGAGGGCACTGATAATAAGCACATAAGGATAGTGTATTACGGCACCGGCGACAATGCTATAGTCCGTGCAACAGACATAAGCGAGGAGGATAGCCGCTATAGCTATATGCTCACTATCGGTGGTGAGCCTGTGACGAGAGTGGAGCTAAGTGTTGCCGGCGAGCACATGCTGCTTAATTCACTGGCAGCTCTCGCCTGTGCCTATGTGCATGGAGCCGATATGGAGAGGGCGGCACAGAACCTGAGAGATTTCACAAGTCTTGACGGCAGGGGACGCATATACGAGAGCCGAGGCATCAAGGTTATAAATGACGCATATAATGCAGCGCCGCAGTCCGTTAAGGCGGGGCTCAAGGTGCTCGATAATATCAAGACAGAGGGCAGGCGCATAGCCGTGCTTGCCGACATGCTTGAGTTAGGGGAGCATGAGGCAGACTACCACAGCGAGGTCGGAGCCTATATATCCTCAGACACTCCCAATATAGATATAGTCATGCTCTATGGCAAGCTATCAAAGTATACGGCGGAGGGTATCAAGCAGGGCTTCTGCGAGGAGCCGGGGCGCCACATGCCGTGGATATATCATTTTGACAGTATGGAGGAGCTTAAAGGAGAGCTCAAGAAAGAGCTCTACGCAGGAGATGCGGTATTATTTAAGGGCTCCAATTCGATGAAGTTAGGCGAGCTTGTAAGAGAGCTCTGTCCGGCAGATGAGGCGCCGGATGATGGTAAGGCAGGCAGCGTGGACAGAACATGATATATGCCGAGCTTATAATCGATATTTCTGCGGAGCAGGTGGACAGAACCTTTACCTATGCCGTGCCGAGTGAGCTTGAGGGCAGAGTCAGACCGGGTGTGCGTGTGCAGGTACCATTTGGCAATTCAGGCAGATTGAGAACCGGAGTCATAATCAGCCTAACTAAGGATACTGACTATGACGAGAGCCGTCTTAAGTCTATAGCTTCGATAGTAGAGGGCGCACAGGATACCGAGGGCGAGCTCATAACGCTTGCGGCGTTCATGGCAGAGGAATACGGCTGTACCATGAATCAGGCGCTTATGACAGTGCTGCCGGTGAAGGCAAGCGTGCGAAGGAGCAACAGGCGTAAGGATGCGGTGGAAGCTATCAGAGAGATAGCAGGAAATGAGCAGAGTCTCGCGGCACCGGTATTAAATGAGGCACAGACTCAGGTTGCTGATGAGATAGCATCAGAGCACGACAGACCCTCACTGCTCTATGGCATAACCGGCAGCGGTAAGACAAGAGTATACATAGAGCTCATACGCCGCATGAGGGAGGCACACAGGCAGACCATAGTCCTGATACCCGAGATATCACTTACCTTTCAGACTGTAAATGAGCTTGCAGATTATTTCGGTGACAGTATAGCTGTCATGCACTCAAGACTCAGTGCCGGAGAGCGCTACGATCAGTTCGAGAAGGCGCAAAACGGTGAGATAGATATCATGGTAGGACCGCGCTCAGCGCTCTTTACACCATTTAAGCATTTAGGACTCATCATCATAGATGAGGAGCATGAGAGGAGCTATCAGTCTGAGACCTCACCGCGCTATGATGCGAGAGCAGTGGCAGAAAAGAGAGCTGAGCTTGCGGGCGCCAAGCTGCTCTTGGGATCTGCGACTCCGTCCATAGAGTCTTATACCAAGGCGCTTAAAGGCACTTATGCTCTGCATAAGCTCTTGAAGAGAGCACATCCCAATGCACAGCTCCCCAAGATAAGTGTCGTAGATATGCGCCACGAGCTTGCAGAGGGCAACAGGAGCATATTCTCCGTCAAGCTTAAGGAACTTATAGACGACAGGCTGAGTAAGAAGGAGCAGGTCATGCTCTTTATCAACCGCAGGGGCTATGCCAATTTTGTATCATGCCGTAGCTGCGGCACAGTTATCAAATGCCCGCACTGTGATGTCTCACTCACGGCACATAACGACTGGTACAAGGACCCGCGCACAGGCAGTCACAAGGCGGCATTGCTGTCCTGTCACTACTGCGGTTACACTGCACCCATGCCGAGCCTCTGCCCGGTATGCAACAGTAAATACATAGCGCCCTTTGGCACGGGCACACAGAAGCTTGAATCCGCCTGCCGCAATACCTTTCCCACGGCCAGGATACTCAGGATGGATGCAGACACCACATCGACCAAGCACGCGCATGAGCGCATACTGGCTGAGTTCAAGGCACACAAGGCGGACATACTTATAGGCACCCAGATGATAGTAAAGGGACATGATTTCGAGAAGGTTACCTTGGTGGGCATCGTCGCCGCAGATATGTCGCTCAATACCTCCGAATACGATGCCTCGGAGCGGAGCTACCAGCTAATGACTCAGGCAGCAGGCAGAAGTGGCAGAGGAGGAACACAGGGTGAGGCTGTTATACAGTCCTATGACCCGTCACATTATGCGATAAGCTGCGCCGCAAAGCGTGACTATGAGAGCTTCTATGAGAGGGAAATGAGCTATCGCAGACTCTTAAACTACCCTCCGGAGACGCTTATGCTCTTCGTGAGGCTGCGCTCCGAGGATGAGGAGGCATTAAACCTTGCAGCAGAGCGTGTCGTGAGTGTAGCTATGGAGCACGAGTCAGAGGGCGCCGAGGTCATAGGACCTTGCAGCGAGAGTATATACAAAGTTAAGGATAATTACAGAAAGATTATATATATTAAGCATAAGCAGCATGATATAATCACAAAGATACGCGAGGATATTATGTCTCACGCTCAGGCTACAGCCGGCAATGCGAGAGTATATATCAATTTTGACATAAGGTGATACATCACATGGCAATCAGGACAATCAGGAAAGACGGCGATCCCATACTCCGCAAGGAATGCAAGGAAGTAAAGGAGCTGACGGAGCGCATATCGGTACTCATAGATGATATGTTTGACACTATGTATGAGGCCAACGGAGTCGGACTTGCCGCTCCGCAGGTCGGCATACTTAAGCGTATATTTGTAGTTGATGTAGGCATGGATGAGCCGGAGCCCTATGTATTTATCAATCCGGTTATATTAGAGAAGAGCGGCGAGCAGACCGGCAACGAGGGCTGCTTAAGCGTACCGGGATATCAGGGCGAGGTCACGAGAGCAGAGCGTCTAAAGGTGAGAGCCTTTGATGCCGATATGCAGGAGTTTGAGATGGAGGCCGAGGGACTCCTCGCAAGGTGCATACAGCATGAGGAGGATCACCTGCATGGTGTGCTCTATGTGGACAAGGTAAATGGAGAGCTCTCGGAGGTCACAGCCGAGGAGGAGACTGAGGACAACGCAGAGTAGCCAAGTCCTAAAGCACAGACAAAAGCAGTGAGAGAGTCCGCACGAGGATAGAAAGCATAGGATGAGAATCATTTTCATGGGCACGCCGGATTTCGCGGCGGTCAATCTTGAATATCTGCATAAGGCAGGACACGAGATAATAGCTGTGGTAAGCCAGCCCGACAAGCCTGTCGGACGGCACGGAGAGCTTAAGCCTACGGCAGTTAAGCAAAAGGCGACAGAGCTTGGCATCAGCAGGATACTTCAGCCGGAGCATCCCTCGGATCCGTCATTTGCAGAGTATCTCAGAGAGCTTGACCCGGATGTGATAGTAGTCACGGCGTACGGCAGGATACTCAAGAAGACCATACTTGATATACCTAAGCACGGCTGCATCAATGTACATGCTTCATTGCTCCCGAGGTGGAGAGGGGCAGCGCCCATACAATGGGCAATTATCGAGGGAGACAAGGAGACCGGCGTTACTGCCATGCAGATGAACGAGGGACTCGATACCGGAGATATATTGGCAGTAAAGAAGATAAATATTTCGCCGGATGAGACCGGAGGATCGCTCTTTGACAAACTCGCGGTACTTGGAGGCGAGCTTATATGCGAGACACTTACAGCACTTGAGGCGGGAGAGCTGCATCCCATGCCGCAAGGCGAGGAGGGCGCCTGCTACGCCAAGCAGCTTACCAAGGCTATGGGAGATATAGACTGGAGTCAGGATGCAGAGAGCATAGAGAGACTGATACGAGGACTCTCTCCGTGGCCGGGAACCTACACCTATTACGATGGACATACGCTTAAATTACACAAGGCAGCACTTGCTGATGGAGCTTTATTTGCAGACAAGGCAGAGACCGGCAGCCTGCTCGTAAGAGACGACAGAGTATACGTTGCCTGCGGCAGCGGAGCCTTGGAGATACTTGAGCTTCAGCCAGAGAGCAGAAAGCGCATGAATACGAGAGATTATCTGAGAGGCAATACGCTACACGGACGCCTCGGAAGGGAATAAGCATGTATTATTACTATTATGATTGGACATATATACTTGTACTTATAGGATTGGGTCTTTCACTGTGGGCATCACACAATGTAAATGGACTCATCAGGCAGTACAGGAAGGTTAATTCCTCCACAGGTCTCACGGCAGCGGAGGCAGCTAAGCACATCTTAAATGACAATGGCATATATGACGTGTCGGTCAGGATGATATCCGGTGCGGCATCGGATTATTACAGCCCCGCCAACAAGGAGGTCTGTCTCCTTAGCGAGAATTATAATTCAACTAGCATAGCCAGTATAGGCATAGCGGCACATGAGTGCGGACACGCCATACAGGACGCTACGGGGTATTTCCCACTCACTCTCCAGAGGAGTCTCGCACCGGTATGCTCATTTGCTTCCAACGCGGGAATATATGCTGTCATCATAGGCTTGTTTATCTCATCTACACCGCTCTTAAATATAGGCATTATATTATTTTCATTGGGAGTGGCATTCTCTGTATTGCTGCTTCCGATAGAATACAACGCCTCCAACCGCGCTTTAAGGATACTTGAGGGCGAGCGGCTGATGCAGGGCGAGGATCTGGCTGCAGCCAAGAAGGTGCTCAGAGCAGCCGGACTTACTTATGTGGCGGCAGCGACAGCTTCGATACTGCAGTTATTGAGGCTATTGATGCTAGCCAGAGGACGCAGAGACCGATGAGGGTATTTGCTGCCAAAAAATCTATACATATCAGAGATTATCAAAATGCGCGTGATATCGCGCTTTTTGTGCTGATTGAGATATGCGAAAACAGGCGCAAATCCAACACTCTGCTCAGAGAGACCTTCCGTGAGGTTCAGCAAAACGGAGCAAGGCTAGATGCCACTGACAGAGCATTTATAGAGCGCATAGTTATAGGCAGTTTAGATAGGCTGATCAGCCTTGATGCTATATTGGAGCGCTTCCTTACTAAGCCGATGAAGGTACAGAAGCCGCTCATAAGGGCATTGCTACGCTTAAGTCTCTATCAGATATTATATATGGATAGGGTGCCTGACAGCGCCACAGTTAATGAGGCTGTAGAGTTGGTTAAGCTCCACGGCATGGAGGGCATGTCAGGACTTGTGAACGGAGTCCTGCGCTCTGTAGTGCGCGAGAAGGAAGCCGGCGGAGCAAAGACAGACCTAAGCGGCAGCTTGTCTCTTAAATATGCCCTGCCGGAGTGGATGATAGCTCGGTTTGATGCCGAGTACGGCAGCAAGCTGGCAGAGCGCATATATGCAGCCTACCTTGCGGAACGCAGCGAGACTGTCAGACTGAATACATCCAAGGCGGCAGAGCGTGATATAGTTGAGAGTCTCATGCAGGAGGGCTTTGAACTTAAGTCTATAGATATGGAGGAGCTTTTAGAGAGCTCACTGTACCAAGGTAAGCCTGACGGTGCGCTCCCGGTTATGTATGAGATAACGGGAGGAGGAGATGTTACGCACTCCGAGGCTTTCCGGCATGGATACATCAGCGTGCAGGATCCCGCCTCAGCCTTGGTGGCAAGCTTTGCTGCGCCCATGAGCGGTGACAACGTAATAGATGTATGCGCTGCCCCGGGAGGCAAGAGTCTTGCCACGGCAGAGCTTGCAGCTGACCAGTGCAGGATAGAGGCAAGAGATGTCTCACGTCAGAAGACAGCTCTCATAGAGGAAAATGTCAAACGCTGCGGATATAACAGCATAAGCGTGAGAGTACTTGACGCACTCTGCGAGGATGAGGACAGCTTATACAGGGCAGACATACTGCTTGCAGATCTTCCCTGTTCGGGGCTCGGAGTCATAGCCAAGAAGCCGGATATCAAGCTTAACCTGGAGCCATATTCCATAGCTGAGCTTCAAAGCCTGCAGCGTGACATACTTAACAACGTGAGTCGCTTTGTGAAGCCCAAGGGCAGACTTATATACTCGACCTGCACCCTGAGCCATGAGGAAAACGAGGATAATACAGCCTATATCGAGGCTGAGTTAGGCTTTAGGAAGACGGCAGAGTGCAAGCTCCTCCCGGGCGAGCATAACGACGGCTTCTATATAGCCGTATTGCAGAAGAGATACTAAGCAAGCAACCATGCCAGCGCTTTTGCTGGTGCCACATATAATGAAAGTACGGATTGCTGCGCGATGGCGCGCTCTCGCATGGATAAGACAGACCTTGGCGAATTAAATTTCATAGAGATGGAAGACCTGCTCATGAGTCTCGGAGAGCCTAAGTTCAGGGCAAGGCAGCTCTACGAATGGCTGCATGTTAAGCACGTCACAAGCTTTGACGAAATGCTTAACATCCCCAAGGCGCTGAGAGAGAAACTCGACGCCAAGTACCGCATCACAGTCATGCAGGCTGAGGATGTACTTATCTCCAAGATAGACGGGACACGCAAATATATATTTGCATTATATGACGGCAATGTCATAGAGGCTGTGCTGATGAAGTACAGGCACGGCAACACGGTCTGCATAAGCTCGCAGGTAGGCTGCGCCATGGGATGCCGCTTCTGTGCCTCGACCATTGACGGCTGCGTGCGCAACCTAAGCGCCGCAGAGATGCTGTCAGAGGTCTACAGAATAGAGTCAGACTTAGGTGAGCGCATATCCAATATAGTGATGATGGGTTCGGGAGAGCCGCTCGCCAATTATGATGAGACCGTCAGGTTCCTGCGTATGATATCTGACGAGCACGGCACAAATATATCGGCAAGAAACATCACAGTCAGCACCTGCGGCATAGTTCCAGGCATAGAGAGACTCTCTGACGAGGGGCTGCCCGTGACCTTGGCATTGAGTCTTCACGCACCGACTCAGGACAAGAGGCTAGAGATTATGCCCATAGCCGCAAGCTATGAGCTTGGCGAGGTGCTTAGAGCCTGTGCTGATTATTATAGCAAGACCGGCAGACGCTTAAGCTTTGAGTATTCCGTGGTAAGCGGAGTAAATGACAGCGACGATGAGGCGCATTTACTTGTGAAGCTGCTTAAAGCTTACGCACGAGGCTTGAGGGGACATGAGGGAGCATTTCATGTCAATATCATACCGGTCAATCCGATAGAGGAGAGGAATTATCTAAGTCCCGACAGGGACAGAGTTGAACGCTTCAGACAGATATTGGAGCAAAACGGCATAAATGCTACGGTAAGGAGAGAGATGGGCAGAGATATAAGCTCTGCCTGCGGACAGCTCAGGAGGAGGCATATTAAGAATGCAAATCCAAGCATTAACTGACATAGGCAGGAAACGGCAGGTCAATCAGGATTACATATTCCAGAGTACCGAGCCGGTTGGAGCATTTCCCAACCTGTTTATATTGGCAGACGGCATGGGAGGACACAGAGGCGGAGACTTTGCGTCCAAATATCTGACCGAGACCATGGTCGGATACATATCGCAGAACAGAAATGAGGACATTATCAAGGTACTGAAGAGTGCCATAGGCATGTCCAATACGCTTGTGTACGAGAAATCCCATTCTGATCCGGCTCTTAACGGCATGGGCTCCACTATGGTGGCAGCAGTTATCCGTGACGGCATACTTACCGTGGCAAATGTGGGAGATTCGAGACTTTACATTATCCGCGACGGCATAACTCAGGTCACCAAGGATCATTCCTATGTCGAGGAGCAGGTTGCAAACGGCAATATGGAGAGATACTCCGACGAATATAACAGGAAGAAAAACATCATCACGAGGGCAGTCGGCATAGAGGACAGCGTAAAGGCTGATTATTTCGAGGTGGACTTAGTAAAAAATGACTACATTCTGATATGCTCAGACGGACTAACTAACATGGTTGACGATGACACGATATTTGCAGTTATATCCGGTCACGGCAGTATGCAATACAAGACAAATACTCTCATAGAGGCTGCCAATGAGAACGGCGGCAATGACAATATAGCAGTTATACTTATCAAATACGAATCCGGGGACGGTGAGACTGATGTTAAATAACGGCGACATACTTGACGGAAGATATCGGATAGTCTCCAAGATAGGTCAGGGCGGCATGGCGGCAGTATACAGAGCCCGCGACCTTAAGTTAGAGAGGGACGTAGCCATTAAGCTGCTCAAACGGGAATATTCGCAGGATGCGGAATTCATAGAGCGGTTTAAGAATGAGGCGCGCTCAGCAGCCAAGCTGTCTCATTCCAATATAGTAGCAGCCTACGATATAGTAAACAGCGGCGACATGCACTATATAGTCATGGAGCTTGTTGAGGGTATAACCCTGCGTGACTATATCGCGAGAAAGGGCAGGCTCTCCAACAAGGAGACCATAGGTACTGCTCTGCAGACTGCGGAGGGCTTGAGTGAGGCGCACAGAAACGGCATAATCCACAGGGATATCAAGAGTCAGAATATCATTATCTCCAAGGAAGGCCGTATCAAGATAGGGGATTTTGGCATAGCCAAGGCGGCAAGCACTGACAACAGCGGACAACCAGTCATAGGCTCGGCACATTATATAGCGCCTGAGCAGGCAGCAGGCGGAGAGGCGGATGCACGCTCGGATCTCTACTCCCTCGGCATATCCATGTACGAGATGATAACGGGTCGCCTGCCATTCCAGGGTGAGGATGCACAGAATGTCATCATGGCGCACATGCACGATGCCATGGTGCCACCCAATGTATATAACAGCGGCATCTACCCCGCTCTCAACGATATCATCATCAAGGCGACCAAGAAGTCACCTGAGGACAGATACCAGTCGGCAGAGGAGCTGATAGAAGATCTAAAGCATGCGGCAGCAGAGCCGAACGGACATTTTGTGAAGATGTATGACTCTGTTCCGTCCGGAAGCCATGAGGGCGTGGATAATGCTGGAACCTTGGGCGGCAGCACGGATCATACTGACGTAGCAGCGGGTGCAGCTGCTCACTTGGGCACAACAGCGGCGGGTACCCCAGACTCAGCCGGCAGCGACAACTTAGGCAGAGCTTTTACATCGGATGCAGAGCAGGGCATGGGAGCTCATGCTGCCGGCAGCAGCCAAAGTGGTACAGAGTCAGAGCACAAAGGCAGCTCACTTGAGGATTTCCTCAACGGTGAGGATGATGACTACGAGGTTAAGCGTCATGCGCACAGAGGCAGCAGGGGCGGCATCTTGGAGAGCTATGAGGACTCCAAGACCAAGCTGATGATAGCCGGCATAACCGCTGCTGTGGTCGTATTGGCTCTAATCATAGGCATGTTTGTATTGCAATCGGGAAACACCGCACACGATGCCGCAGAGTCCAAGCTCCAGAGTACTGTGAGCGAGACGACCACCTCCAAGAGTGAGGAGACCGACAAGGACGCGGATTATACCTTGAGCATACAGGGCGAGGATATAATGCCTGATCTCATAGGCAAGACCGTAGATGAGGCGAGGGCACAGCTTGCGACTATACGTATGAGCATGGATTCGTCCACTACGGATTATTCGGATAAGTATGCCAAGGGCACGATTATGAATCAGAGTCCTGCCGCCAATGAGGTACTTACCTCAGACTCGACAGTCTATGTTACAGTCTCACTTGGTAAGAGGACAGATTATGTGTTAGACAATCTCAAGAACATGAGCCGCGAGGATGCCGTGAAGGTCATAGAGGAAGCCGGTATGGCAGTAAGCGACACGGACGACAGAGCATTTGTCGAGGATGTGGCAGAGGATCAGGTCGCAGGATATAAGGAGGACGGCACCACTCAGGACGGCAAGCGCCGCGTGAAGCTCGTGCTTAGCTATGGCAAGAAGGATGATTATGTGCAGATGCCGGATATATGCAATATCTCTATAAGCGATGTAGCCGATATCCTCAAGGAAAGCAACCTGTCCATAGGTACCATTACGGCGCTGAATACCTCTGATGCCGTAGAGACCGACGTGGTAACTCAGTCTGTCAAGGCGCAGGATTACGTCAAGAAGGGCTCGACCATAGATGTCACCGTCTGCGTGGGAGACGACGATCACATAGCTGACGGCACAGTATTTGATGATGTAAATGAGCTCCTGTCGATATTAAGTCCCAAGGAGAGCCAGTCAAGCTCGCAGAGCAGCAGCTCAACTGACGGAGCTTATTATTACGGCAGCATAGATACTACCTGCATAGTAGGAGAGGCGGAAGGCCCCGGAGCCTCCAACAATCTGTTAGTGGCAGTAAGGCTGAGCCAGAGAGTGGACGGTTCCATGGAATATACGGCCATCAGTGAACCTATACCCGTAGCCGCCGGAACCAAGATACCTGTGTCCTACCGCAATATCAAGGGAGCCTACGGAGTGACAGAGGGCACCGTCGAGGTATATGATGTGGACTCAGGCACGGTCTACAGCTCCTACGTCATCAAGTTCTCCAAGAAATAAGCGGATGACTGGCAAGATAATCAAGGGAATAGGCGGTTTTTACTATATACATGCTCCGCAGACAGACAGGGTATATTCGTGCAGGGCTGTAGGCATCTTCAGGAGGATAGGCATCAAGCCGCTCGTAGGAGATAATGCCGAGTTTGAGCTCTTGGATGAATACAGACAGGAGGGGAGTCTGACCCGCATACTCGAGAGGGACAACGTACTCATACGTCCAGCAGTAGCCAATATAGATCAGGCGCTGGTGGTGTTCGCGGTAAGAGAGCCGGATCTCAACAGCAACCTCCTCGACCGCTTCCTTATATATATGGGAATGCAGGATATACCGGTGAGTATATTCCTAAACAAATCCGATTTAGATCGTGACGGACTGATGGAGCATTATCGTGATATATACGAGAGGGCAGGATACAGAGTCCTGTGCGGTTCCACGGAGCATGAGACCGATGTAGACCGGATAAAGCTTATCTGCAAGGGGAGGACTACTGTCCTTGCCGGTCCGTCAGGAGTAGGCAAATCCTCGCTCACCAATAAGCTCAACGACGGGGTATGCATGGAGGTCGGCGAGCTCTCAGCCAAGATTAAGCGTGGCAGGCAGACGACGAGACACACAGAGCTGTTCACGATAGACGCAGAGAGTTATGTGTTGGATACTCCCGGATTTACCTCCTTAAATGTCACAGGCATAGACAAGGAGCAGTTGGGCTTTTATTTTGAGGAATTTAATGCCTACTTCGATAAATGCAAATACTCTGTCTGCAGTCATATATATGAATCAGCAGATATCTGTGCCGTAAAGCGTGCAGTAGAGGACGGCAGCATAGCGCAAGAGCGCTATGACAATTACAGACTTATCTACGAGGAGCTAAAGAGTCGCGAGCGGTGATATGGCGGAGACTACTGAGACTGAGCAGCGAAAGCCGCGAGTTTCGCTGCAAGCCGAGCCTTAAACAAGGAAGGACTCGCCAATCCGCAGCAAACCCGATAATCCGGAACGGATAAAGCATGCGTACGGCTACACAAACAAGGAAGAGGAAGAATATGGATTACATACTAGCGCCATCAATATTATCAGCTGATTTTGCAAGGCTGGGCGAGGCAGTCGAGACTGTATCAAAGGCAGGCGCTCAATACATACATATAGATGTCATGGACGGTATGTTTGTGCCAAATATCAGCTTCGGCATGCCGGTCATTAAGTCTGTTAGACCTTGCACAGACAAGGTCTTCGACGTGCACCTTATGATAGAGGAGCCGATAAGATATATCAGGGAATTCGCAGATGCCGGAGCTGATATCATCACTGTGCACCATGAGGCGTGCAAGCATTTGGACAGGACAGTGCAGGCAATCCGGGAATGTGGCTGCCGCGCGGGCGTGGCGCTCAATCCTGCGACTCCGATACAGGTATTGGAGGATATCCTGGGGCAGTTAGATATGGTGCTCCTCATGAGCGTCAATCCGGGCTTTGGCGGGCAGAACTATATCCCCTATGTTACCGAGAAGATAATCAAGCTCCGTCGCATCTTAGACGACAGGGGACTTAGCACAGATATAGAGCTTGACGGAGGCGTTACTACGGGCAATGTGCAGGAGCTTGTGCGGGCAGGCGCCAATATATTTGTTGCGGGCTCCGCTGTATTTAAGGGAGATCCGGCGGCAAATGTGAGAGCTTTTCTAAGTGAGCTTAAGACTGTCAAGGTATGAAATGATGAGCAGACTTCGAGCAGGGTGATAGAGCATAGGAAGACTTAAGGACGAAAATCCATGATAAAAGACAACATTGAGGAAGTAAGAAACAATATACGCGTAGCCTGCGAGCGTGTAGGGCGCGATCCGTCAGAGGTTACCTTGCTTGCCGTGAGCAAAACCAAGCCTATCTCCATGATCAGAGAGTGTATGGAGGCAGGACAGAGAGCCTTCGGTGAAAATTATGTGCAGGAGCTTGAAGAAAAGTATGCCCAGCTTGGAAACACAGTTGACTGGCACATGATAGGTCATCTCCAGAGAAACAAGGTCAAATACGTCATAGATAAGGTGAGCCTCATACATTCTGTGGATAGCTTGAGACTTGCAGAGCAGATACAGAAGGAGGCTGCCAAGCTTGAGCATACCGCGCGCGTGCTCTTGGAAGTAAATGTCGCGCACGAGGAGAGTAAGTGGGGATTTACCATAGATGAGACCATAGACGCGGTTAAGGCAGTAGGTGCCATGCCAGATGTAAAGGTATGCGGCCTCATGACCTCAGCACCCATCACGGAGGATGCAGAGACCAACAGGCAATATTTCAGAGAGCTTAGACAGCTCTATGATCACATCGGAGCACTGCATATCCCAAATGTAGATATGCAGGTATTATCCATGGGCATGACAGGTGACTACGTGGTAGCAGTCGAAGAGGGCTCGACCTTGGTACGCGTCGGTACAGGCATATTCGGCGCGAGAGATTATACTTAAGCAGACAGGCATGAAAGAGGTACGATATGGGACTCTTCGAGAAGAAGGTTGACATATTTAGGAAGAAAGACAGCGAGACTTGGCACGAGATTAAGCAGGCGCTTAAGGAAGCCGGCTTCAAGGGAGTGAGTGCGGGACATTATCTGCAAGACTCAGTCATGGCAGGCGGCTGCGGAGCCAAGCTTGATCCGAGAGATTTCGGTGCCAAGGGCAAGATAGACCATGATATATACTATATCAAGGTCAAGGAATCTCAGGCTGAGGCGGCAAGAGCCGAGCTCACCAGGAGAGGCATAGTTGCTGAGGTTAAGTCACAGGCAGAGCTGATGACGGATGCGGCACTCAAGGTAAGGGATGGAGAGCTCTGACGGACAGGCTCGCCTAAGCAAAGGCATATTTGCTTGATTCATTGGCAATTTGTTAGATAAATAACAAACGATCAACATTCTTTTAGTGCAATTTCTACATAAAGACCCCGATTTTTTATACACATTTTCATTAATCTGAAGTCAGATTGTGTATTGATTTCGTGCTATTTAAGTTTTATATATGTACTATAAAGAAGTTCCCTTTGCAGGCGGGAGCTTTGGGAGGTTTGTTATGATTAGTTTTTTCCTTTGTCTTATAATCCTCGTTGTAGGTTACTTTACCTACGGCAAGATTGTAAATGACACCTTGGGACCGGATGACAGAGAGACACCTGCCATTGCCATCAATGACGGAGTAGACTTCGTCGTTATGCCGCAGTGGAAGCTGTTCCTTGTTCAGCTGCTCAATATAGCAGGTCTTGGTCCTATCTTCGGTGCACTTCAGGGTGCATTGTGGGGACCCATAGTATTCCTGTGGATTACCTTCGGTACTATCTTCGCCGGTGCGGTTCACGATTATTTCTCCGGTATGCTTTCCGAGAGAAACAGGGGCGCATCCATTTCCGAGGTTACGGGTATATACTTAGGCCCTGTTATGAAGAACATCATGCGTGTATTCGCAGTTGTTCTCCTGATCATGGTAGGTACAGTATTTGCAGTAGGTCCCGCAGGACTTATTGTTAAGCTACTCACGGAGAAGGGCGTCAGCGGCGCATTTGCATCCACTACCGTATGGCTTACCATCGTACTTATCTACTACTTCATCGCGACTTTCCTGTCAATCGACAAGATTATCGGCAGGATCTATCCGATATTTGGTCTCTGCCTTATCGGTATGGCTGTCGGAGTTGCAGGAGGAATCGTGCTCAATCCGGATTTCGTTATTCCGGAGATATGGGCTAACTTCAGGAGTATGCACCCGGATGATACACCGGTATGGAGCTTCATGTTCATAACCGTAGCCTGCGGAGCAGTGTCGGGCTTCCACTCAACACAGTCACCGCTTATGGCACGCTGCCTTGCATCAGAGAAGCAGGGACAGTTCGTATTCTACGGCGCCATGGTAGCAGAGGGTATTATAGCTCTTATCTGGGCTGCAGCAGGCTGCTCAATCTATGAGGTCAAGGAAGGTCTCAACACCGGACTTCAGGAGGCGTTGGCAGCAGGACAGTCAGCAGCTATCTATGATGTATCGCTCAAGACCATGGGCAGCATGGGAGTTATCCTTGCCATGATCGGCGTTGTTGTATGCCCCATCACATCGGGAGATACAGCATTCCGTTCAGCAAGACTTACTCTGTCTGACTGGTTCGGCATCGAGCAGGAGTCATATGCAGGCAGACTTAAGCTCTGCATCCCGGTACTTGGTATCGGCGCACTCCTCGGCTACGGCAACACCTTCGGTGTGCTCAGCTATCAGGTAGTATGGAGATACTTCTCATGGTCTAACCAGACACTGGCCATGCTCGTGCTCTGGACAGGTGCTATGTATCTTGCCATGAACAAGAAGAACTTCTGGATATGCGCTGTTCCGGCTACATTTATGAGTGCCGTATCGGTTACTTATTTCTGCATGGCAGGCGAGTGCCTCGGTATGATTCCGTTCTTCAAGAACAATACCGCAGTTGCTTATCCTGTAGGTATAATCTTTGCAGTTGCTTTCCTTGCGCTCTTCATGACTAAGTCCAAGAAGTATCGCACGGCATAAGCACAGCGATTGCTATAGCGTGTAAGCGTGAAGCAATTCGTTACATTTATACTGCAAGATGCCTGTAAATATACAGGCATGGAGATTCGATAAAGTATTAGCCGGCTCACAGGCTTACGCATGGCAGTCTGCCTGCAGTCCATGCGCACTGAGCCGGCTCGTTTTTTCTAATAGGAGGAGTCCTATGCTCTTTGCTCCTAAGAAATTAGGCAATACAGCCTTATCGCCGGACGAGCTTGCGGCAGACAAGAAAGCCTGCATCAAGATAGGTCCCTGCGGCATAGGCGAGAAAGCCATATATCTTAATTCATTTTTCTTGGACCGCATATACTATGTGCGCAACAATGACGTGCGCAGGATATATAAGCGCATCGCCATGACCAAGGGCGGCTTCACCGGTAAGGGCATGTTCGGCTCTATGCCCTATCTCGTCGTTCTGCTATCAGACGGCACTGAGAAGCAGTGCAATTTCAAGTACGAATCGGATGTCGATAATTTTATAAACAGGTTTCATGCGATGCACCCTGAGGTACCGACACACAGCGCGGCGGCAGAGCAGCGTATAGCAGCAGAGCAACGCAAGGAAGAAGCCCGTTACCTAAAGAGCCTGAGTCCGGAGGCAGAGCGCGCGGTAAAGGAGCTTAGGCGTGCCTCGGATTATCTTGATGCCGAGCCAGCACTATACAGTGAGCTCTCACGCAGCGCCAAGCAGAAACGCATAGTCGACAATATCAAGCCGGGATACAAGATATTCGCATGCATCATAGTTTTATTCTCACTTGCAGCCTGCGCGTACGGTGTATATGCAGTTATTGCGAAAAAAGGCTTGCAGGTGTACTTCCTGCTGTTCGGATTTGCATTTTTATTCTATGCCATGAGTATGCAGGTGCTCCCGACAGGACGCAATAATGCCAATAATGCCAAGCGTGAGTTTGATGCGGCAGTGAACAATATAAGCGAATATATCTCGGGATATGAGGGAACATTTCCGATCCCTGCACAATATGCACACCCATCGACCTTGTCACGCATGATCAGGATCATCAGAGAGGGAAGGGCGCAGAGCATAGGCGACAGCTACAAGCTTATGAAGGATGAGCTTAAGGCTATAAATAACACAGTTACGGTATCACAGCTCGAATATGATGAGATAACAGCTATCAAGCCGATGTTCCTTAACTGTGCTTATGCGGACAGCATAGATTAAAGACCGTAGACAGAGGATACAGAGGAAAACACCGATGAGTGAGGTTTTGGATTTCTTAAGAGGAGAGGGCATAAACCCAGAGCTTATAGCGGGCGTAGAGAGCTTTAGGGATGCACACAGGGCACCGGAGGCATACCTTAAGCGCATACCGGAGCCGGAATACTTTTTCTACGGCAGAGAGGTCTGGGAGCAGGCGATAGCAGCAGTGCTCGCAGGCAAGAATATACTGCTTGCAGGTCCCAAGGCGACAGGCAAGAATGTGCTGGCGGACAATCTTGCCGCCTTATTTATGCGCCCTGAGTGGAATGTTTCCTTCCATATCAATATGGACGCG
Source organism: bacterium (assembly GCA_963640215.1). GTDB lineage: Bacteria > Bacillota > Clostridia > Lachnospirales > Lachnospiraceae > Avilachnospira. The sequence continues at coordinate 32,374 of CAVHZK010000141.1, forward strand.
TCATATCTCATAGGCACGGACACCTACGACGGCTCCAAGGTGACATTCAGAGCAGGTCCGGTGTATCTTGCCGCGGTATATGGCGGCTTCGGTGTCTTGGATGAGATAAATATGGCTAAAAATGAGGCTTTAGCAGTGCTGCACTCTGCACTTGATTACCGCCGCATGATAGATGTGCCGGGATACGATCGGATAGAGATGGACCCTGCCTGCCGCTTTATAGCCACCATGAACTACGGATATGCCGGTACGAGAGAGCTAAATGAGGCACTCAGCTCGCGCTTTGTTGTCATCAGTCTGTCGCCTATAGCAGAGACAGATCTGGTGCGACTCATAGCAAGGCGCTTTCCTAAGATGCAGGAGAGCTTCACCCTACAATTTGCCAAGCTCTTCAAGGAGATAGATAATAAAGCGCAAAATGCAGAGATATCGGAGCGTGCGCTTGATTTAAGAGGCCTGCTTGATGCGATAAGCCTGATAGAGACAGGCCTTAAGGCGGGGGCGGCACTTAAGCTGTGCATAGTCAACAAGACCTTTGACTTATATGAGAGGAAGCTCATCAGTGATGTGATAAATGCACGCATACCCGAGGAGCTTGATAGGACAGCAGTATTCAGGGCGTAAGAGATGATTAAGAGATATTACTCTCCTGATTCGAGGCGTATGCTGAATGTAATATGGAATGCAGCGGGACGGTATGATTTTGAGCCGTCCTTTTTGGCATTTCATACTGACGGCGAGCCTGATTTCTATTTCAATATAATCATAGGACTGGCTGAAAAATGGCTGGATATGGAGAAAATATCGGCGTTCTTCGATAGCTTCGCCTACGCAAGAGAGTCTGACGAATACTCCGAATACGTCTGGCTCGATCTCGAGAGCTGCCTGTATCATAAGGAGCTTCCCGAGCGCCCTGTGCTCACCGAGCTTAGGAAGGCACATGCCGAGGCTTTCTTCAGAGTCCAGCAGCAATTGTCCAAGCAGCAGATGGAAGTCATGAGTATGGGCGTATATACCCAGCAGCAGGCAAGATGGGCGGAGGTTACCGGCAGGAGACTTCCGGCGATGTCTGCCAGGGAGCAGGGCATGTACGAGGCTCTGAATATCGGCGGGGCCTGTGACACGGACGAGGTAATAGAGAAGCTTAAAGCCTTCATCACACAGTATTGCGGGTTTGATTTTGATGAATCAGGCTATGAGAGAGCACACAAGCCCAGTCTCATAAGGAGACTCTGGGGCAAGCATGTCCACTCACAATATAAGAATACAGACCGCCTGATAATAAGGAGCGGCAGCGGTACGGGCGACCCGCGGGATGCAGTGCATCTCAATCAGCAGACGGGATTCAAGACAGATACAGACAAGGCGGCACGAGACAGAGCATATATAGAAGGCTGCTTCGGCAAGAGCCTCTACCGCGAGGAAGAGCTCAAGGAGATAGAGAGGGAGCTCTGCGTAAAGGAGGACGCAGGCTGCAGACTTTGGTTCACGGACGTAAGTGTTGACAGCGCGTCAGACAGCGAGAAGAATATTGACAGTGAAGGCAGGATAGAGGCAGATTACGTCGGTACCAATGCCAGCGCAGGTACCGACGCCAACATAGGGGTCAGCGCCAACGCCAATAACAATAATAAAGCTGTTGGTGGTGGAATCATAAGCCACAGCGCTGGCATTAACATTAGCAGCACCGACCGCAAGGAGATAGCCGAAGTGCGTCGCTCTGCCTTAGAGCAGCGCAGGCGTAACGAGGAATACTTTAAGAGAAATTCACTTCAGATAAGAGAGAGCATACGCAAGCTCTCATCAGAGATAGAGGTACTCATGAGTACCTTCCTTAAGCATCTGCCGGAGCGCGCCGAGGCAGGACGCATAGTTGCAAGCAGGGCATATAGGGCGGCGCTCTTTAATGACAGCAGGATATTCCTAAGAGACGGCGATGAGACGGAAAACAATATATGTATAGACATATTACTGGATGCCTCACAGTCTCGTATGAACTCGCAGGAGCTCATAGCAGCAGAGGCCTATGTGCTTGCCGAGAGCATGAGACGTGCAGCCGTGCCCGTACAGGTAGCGGCATTTCGCAGCCTGCGCGGATATACTGTTATCGAGAGACTAAAAGCGTACGACGATAAAAATGCGGAAAATATATTCGGTTATTTCGCATCAGGCTGGAACCGTGACGCCTTGGCTATCAAGGGAGTCGGCAGGATGATACGCGATGTATCAGAGCAGGACAGCACCAAGAGGCATATACTGCTCATACTCACGGACGCAAGCCCCAACGACTCGACACCGATAGCTCCCTGCGGAACACGTACCAAGCCCGCAAATTATGAGGGACTCCCGCCGGTCGAGGCAGCAGAGTCTGCCGTGAAGGAGCTCAAGAGAGAGCATATACATACCGCTGCCGTATTTCACGGAGCAACGGCACATCTTGAAAATGCATATCGCATCTATGGCAAGGAGTACATACGCATACGCAGCCTCGCACAGCTGTCGGCTGGATTTACCGATCTGATGCAATCAGCCTTGCAGGAGATGGAGGCGGAATAGGATCTGAATCAGAGTCTCGTTATACAGTCTGCATTCAGGCTTGATTCGCTCTCAACGCGTGGTACTTAGGTGTACAACCAACAAAAGTGTAGAACACATTTTCTTCACAAATAATTAGCACTCAACGCTTGCAAGTGCTAACAACATGTGCTATAAAAGGGTTGACGGACGCGGGAGCGTGTAAGCGCGAAGCAATCCGTACTTTTGTTATATGTGGTGCTTGCGAATGCGCAGGCATGGAAAATCAGACTAATGCGAGGAGGTAAATGATTATGAACATTAACAAATTTACCCAGAGATCTATAGAAGCAGTCAACGGCTGCGAATCCGTTGCAACAGAATACGGCAATCAGCAGATAGAGCAGGCACATCTCCTATACAGTCTATTGAATGTAGAGGACAGCCTTATCGCTAAGCTACTGCAGAGGATGAATATTGACACCGCAAGCTTTGTGAAGGACCTTACCGATATTATATCCAAGTATCCCAAGGTAAGCGGCGGCAACATGTATTTCTCCAATGACTGCAACCGCGTGCTCACAGAGGCGGAGAATCACTCCAAGGCGATGGGAGACGAGTATGTGTCAGTCGAGCACATTTTCCTTGCCATCTTGGACAGGGCAGACAAGGATATGAAGCAGCTCTTTGCAAGATATAATGTTACAAAGGACGGCTTTCTCAAGGTGCTCTCCGAGGTAAGAGGCAATCAGAAGGTCATGTCCGACAATCCGGAGGCGACCTACGATACGCTCAAGAAA